>JBBDND010000050.1:0-6718 GCA_040877865.1 Bacteriovoracaceae bacterium
CCCTTTGTTCGTCTCCCAAGAGATTCTCTTTGGGAACTTTGATTTTATCAAATGCCAATTGACAAGTGGACGAGCCCTTTATTCCCAATTTTTCTTCTTCTTTAATAATTGAGAAGCCGTCCCATTTGGTTTCAACAATAAAGGCGCTAATGCCTTTATAATTGTCGGTTTTCTCAGTCTTTGCGAAGACGACGGCGATATCCGCCTCTTTTGCGTTTGTGATAAAGTTTTTCACGCCGTTTAATTCGTAGTGATCGCCCTTATCCGTCGCAAAAGTTGTTAGAGATCCCGCGTCAGTCCCGGCGTTTGGCTCTGATAGACAAAAACATCCAATATGTTCACCGCTGGCCAGTTTGGGAAGGTACTTTTTCTTTTGAGCTTCGTTGGCAAACTCAAGAATTGGCCAAACACACAAAGAGTTGTGAGCGGAAACAAAGACTCCCGTTGAGCCGCAGTTTCGGGAAATTTCTTCAACAATCATGGAATAACTTAAATAATCCATGCCGGCGCCGCCATATTCTTCCGGGACATAGCAGCCCAGAAAGCCGTTTTCTCCCAATTTTTGAATGACACTTTTTGGGATGGCGCATTCTTTATCTATTTGCGCCGCCAAAGGAGCGATATCGTTGTCGGAAAACTTTGCGACCATGTCTTTTATTTCGTTATAGGAATCGTCGAGCAGCATTTTTCATTCTCCTTTAAAGTTGGCCTTTCTCTTTTCCAGAAAAGCCCGGGTTCCCTCTTTCATATCGAAAGAAGAAAAGATTTCGCCAAAATATTTTTTTTCAATTTTCAAACCGTCTTCAGTTGAAAGATCCACACCATGGTTGATCACGCGCTTGGCCACCCCTATGGCGTTCAAAGAGTTGGAAGAGCAGGCGAGAACAATAGCCTTGGCCGCCTGAATCAACTCGGTTTTGCTTCCGCTCAGAGAGAGGACAAGCCCCAGCTCCAAAGCTTCTTTGGCCTTGAACTTTCTGCCGGTGTAAATCATCTCTTTGGCGCGATTTCTTCCCACAATCTTTGCAAGCCTTTGCGTGCCTCCAAAGCCGGGGATCAACCCCAAACTCGTTTCCGGCAATCCAAAAACGGCGCTCTCGCTGGCAAGCATAAAATCGCAGGCCAAGGCCATTTCAAATCCGCCGCCCAGGGCAAAACCATTGACCGCGGCTATGACCGGAAATGGCGACTCTTCTAAAAGAAGCGTGACTTGTTGTCCCCGAAAGGCGAATTCTTGAGCTTGTTCCGCGCTCATGCCGCTCATGGACTTTATGTCCGCTCCGGCGATAAAAGCTTTTTCTCCGGAGCCGGTCAAGATCAAACCTTTTAATTTCTTTTTGCCCAGGCTTTCAATCAATTGGCGAGCTTCTTTAATCATCTCGTCCGACAACGCGTTAAGCGCCTCCGGGCGATTAAAACTCAAAAGCCCCACTCCCTCTTCTTCCTGATAGTCCAAGGTTTTAAATTGGTTAGTCATAGGCGTAAAACCCTTTTCCAGTTTTCTTCCCAAATCTTCCGGCCTGAACATATTGTTTTAATAAAGGACAAGGGCGATATTTTGTGTCTCCCAGGCCTTCATGCAAAACATCCATAATGGCTAGACATGTGTCCAGCCCTATAAAGTCGGCCAAGGCCAACGGGCCCATAGGTTGATTAGTTCCAAGCTTCATGGCGGCGTCGATATCTTCTATGCTGGCGATGCCTTCATGGAGGGCGTAAACCGCCTCGTTGATCATTGGCATCAGAATTCTATTTACGGCAAAGCCTGGCATGTCTTTTGCCTTCACAAAAGTTTTTCCCATGGTTTGAGCCGCTTGTTCCACCAACTGAAATGTTTCCTCGCTGGTCTCCAAACCTCTTATTCCTTCCACCAGCTTCATCACCGGCACAGGGTTCATGAAATGCATGCCCGCGACTTTGTCCGGACGGGAGGTTTTAGCCGCGATTTCAGTGATGGATATAGAAGAGGTGTTGGTGGCCAAAATAGCTTCAGGCTTGGCCACAACGTCAAGATCTTTAAATATTTTAAACTTTATCTCTTTATTCTCAGTGGCGGCCTCTATTACAAGATCACATTTGGAGAGGCTCTCTATTTTTGAGTTGGGATGAATTCGGTCATATGTCTCATCCGCTGTTTTTTGATCCCATTTCTCTTTTGAGACGCCTCTAACAAGCTGATTTTTAATAAACTCCATAGCAAAATCTAAAGAATCGGAACTGATATCAAAAAGGACAACGTCAAACTTGGAGAAACCTGCCACTTGGGCGATGCCTCTGCCCATTTGCCCGCTTCCAACAATTCCAATCGATTGAATGGCCATAATACAACCCCTTTTGTTAGTCATTGATCAATTTTTCAGGATAATATCCTCATATTAGGTCGTTAGGTCAATCGCGCAGCATTAGGCAAAGCCTTGCAAAAGCCAGGCTTTTTTACAAAAAGTCCTTGCCATTTACGCTTATATTCACTATAAATTCCGCTACGCATTTGAAACATTTTTTTGAAGTATTTTTTAAAGATAGCATTTTAGGAGAATTATCATTTTAGGAGAATATTGTGGCAAACCATAAGTCAGCGAAAAAAAGAATCAGACAAAACGAAAAAAGAAGAGTCACTAACAAGTGGAAGACTTCTAGAGTCAGAACTGAAATCAAAAAGCTAAAAACTTTTTTAGAAGCCACTGACAAAGACGGCGCTCAAAAGCAAATGAACGTTGTTCAATCTTTGTTGGCCAAGCTTGCCAAAACAAGCGCCTTGGAAAAAGCCACAGCGGCGAGAAAAACCTCTAGGCTTGCTTCCAAAGTTTCTAAGCTTTAAAGCAAGTCCTTGAAAACAAGTCTTTAAAAGATTAGACAACATTATTTTCATATAATACAAATAAGGCTCGATTGTTTATCGGGCTTTTTTATTTTATGGCCGATTCCCAGATTAAGAGCGTTTCAAGGAGTTTGAATGAAAAAGCTGATCCTACTGGCGATTGTTTTCGTTTTCGCGGGTTGCGGAGTCCAATCAATTCCTCGCGCCCAAAATGATGTGGAAGCAAAGTGGGCCGAAGTTCAAAACCAGTACAAAAGAAGAGCCGATCTTGTTCCAAACTTGGTGGAAACAGTCAAAGGCTACGCCAGCCACGAAAAAGAAACTCTTGAAAGCGTCATTGAGGCGCGGGCCAAAGCCACTCAGGTGACGGTTGACCCGAAAAATTTAGATCCTCAAGCTCTAAAGAAATTTCAAGAAGCTCAAGGGCAACTTGGACAGGCCTTGGGGCGCTTAATGATGGTGGCGGAAAGATATCCCGATCTAAAGGCCAGTCAAAATTTCATGGCGTTGCAATCTCAATTGGAAGGAACAGAAAACAGGATCACCATAGCTAGAAGACGCTATATCGAGGCGGTCCAGGGATTTAACAATCTTGTGACCGTTTTTCCCACGAACATCACCAATAATATTTTTTATAACTTTGAGAAAAAGCCCCAGTTTGAAGCGGCCCCTGTTGAAACAGAAACGCCCAAAGTGAGTTTTTAAATGACCCTCTTTCGAATCGGATTTTACCTTTTAGTTTCTTTGAGCGTTCAGGCTCAAGACATTAAGAACCCCTTCTCCATAGACGAAGATGTCACAGGCAACGCCATAGACGGGGATATTAATCAGGAAAAAAGCGAAAGCGGCGAGGAAGAGTCCGCGCAATCCACCCAGCTTGCAACCCAATCGAAAAAACCGGACATGAAAGAGTCAAAGCCGGATTCCACCAAGCTTGAGCCTTCCATTCCCCAATTGAGCTCTCCAGTAATTGATCAGGCAAAAATTCTTTCCCCCAAAGAAAAGGCCGACTTGGAAAAGAGAATTCGCTCCATTTATCAACAAAACGGCCCGCAAATCCAAATTCTTTTAGTTAAGGACTTAGAAGGTTTTTCCATAGAAGAATACTCCATAAAAGCGGCCGAGAAATGGAAGCTTGGGAAAAAAAACAAAGGCGACGGGGTCGTCATAACCATGTCACAAGAAGACCGGGCCGTAAGAATTGAAGTTGGGGATGGGCTGGAGGGAGAATTAACCGATTTGGAATCCCATCAAATTATTCAACAAAAGATTATTCCGGAGTTTAAACAGGGAAATTTTTATAAAGGTTTTAACTCGGCCCTAGACTCTTTGGAGAAGCAATTTAATCTGGCGGGCCAAAAAGCGGGCCGCGATCTTTCCATGCCGGAGAGTATCGCCAAAGTTCGCAAAGACAAAGAGCAGATAAAGTCCATCTTGCTTCCGGTCGTCATTTTCTTTGTCACTTTTCCGCTGTTGTTTAAACTTCTGGGAAAAAACCCCTTGATAAGATCTGTCGCGGCTTCGGCCTATTTGGGAGCTCTGACTTTTTTCTTTGTGGGACAGATGTTTTTCATAATATTGGCGGTTATTCTTGGCTTCTTTGTAGGCTTTATCGGCCCTTTAAATTTTCTTATGGCGGCCATGTCGAGCCGAAGAAGAGGAAGTTACTATGGAGGCGGAGGCGGTTGGTCAGGCGGCGGCGGTTGGTCAGGCGGCGGCGGTGGATTTTCCGGCGGCGGCGCTTCGGGGAGATGGTAATGGTTTTTAGCGGAAAAATTCTTAATAAAAAAGAACAACAAGAAATAAAAGAAAGAGTGGAAGAGTTTGAGAACGCCACTGGAGCGGAACTTGTCCTCGCGATAGCTCATGAATCCGATCCCTATCCCGGCTCGGTATTGCGGGTCTCAATTTTCTTTGCCCTTTTTGCCACCTTGCTTTTGAGCTACTTTGTGGAGTTTTCCTACCCTTACCTCTATGTCTTGTCTCAGTTTATTTTCACCTTTTTGTTTCTGCCCTTGGGACGGATCAACGCCGTCAAATCACTGGCATTAGTGGATTCCGAAGTTGATCGGGAAGTGAGCGAAAAAGCGGTGGAGGTTTTCTTCACTTATTGCTCCGAAAAAAGCGGACACTCCAACGAAGCTCTTATCTATACCAGTCTCTTTGAAAAAAAGATTGAAGTGTTGGTGGGAACAAACCTTAAAGAGCGCTTGTCTCAAAATGATTTGGAAGAAGTTGTGTCTATTATCAAAGACGACTTCTCTCATAAAAACTATCTACAGGCCTACCGGCGGGCCATCGCCTCTTTAGAAGAAAAGGTTAAATTGCGCTTCCCAGACAAGGTGAGCGATCTGGGAGCGGATGATTTAAGCAATGACATAATCTGGATAAAGAACGCTTAATTAGCTTCAATCTTGCAGCTCAACCAAGTTTTTTAAATCATCCAAGTAGTTAACAATGCCGTAGAACATCCCCGATCCAATAAAGCCTTTGCTTTTTTTCAACCACAGAAAGTCCGGCCTTTCATAGCTAAGCCATTGGCCGCCGATAATATTGCCTCTTCGATCCAAGTCTAAAATATAGTGAAATTCTTTGCTGTCATGCCTGTAATTGGAAGTTCCGGTGGTTTGGCTCCACCAAGCGTAAAACTCGTCGTCTGTTCCGTCATTTATCCAAAACATTCTGCCTCCGTCGTTGGCGTAGTGCATTCGTGTTTTGACTTCCACCTGTTTGAAGGTCCCTCTGGCGGCCTGTTTTGAAATATTTTTTGTTTCCGTGATTTTTTTAGTTTCATACTTGTACACTGGCTGATTCCACACTTCGCTGTCTCTAACCACTTCGGCCACAAAACCTTGATTCTTTAAAGCGATCATATTTGCAAGAACCACATGGAAAGCTCCCGGGTCAGTGGCGACACAGTCCTGCGGCACTTTATTCAGCTGGACCTTCCCTCCAACGATTGTTTTATAATATTCGACGCCATCCTTAAGAAGCCACGCCTCTTTGGAAAAAGCCACAGAGCATCTCTCCCCCACCCTTCCAGTGTTGGACTTTTTGGCGGTGACCCAGTTTCTGGTCATGGCGGCGTGATAATAACTCAGCAACGCTTTTAAGTCAGAGCTGCCCAAGTTTAAAGTAATGCCCCGCTTTGAAATGGAAAGAGGCCTGGGCTCTTTAAACTCCAAGGCGGCGCTGGACCAGCCGTGACAAACGCCTTCCCAATACGCGTCATTGGGGGCCGTAAAACCCAACACGTCTTTGGTCAATTTGAAGCCGTTGTCTTTGCCCGTTAGGAGATAGACGTAAACATCGTATTTTTCCGCGGGAGAGAGTCTGTCAATGTCTTCCTGAGACATTAAACGAACGTCGGCGACCTTTTGAGGTCTTGTTATGTCAAAAAAGTCTCTTTTGTAATAATTTGATTTTTCATAGTTAATTTGTCTTTTTTTCGCTTTAAGCCTTTCAACTTCCCGAATAATTTCTTGATTGCGGGGCGCCGAATTCTCTTGAACAAAGAGCTCTTTTTGAAGTTCTTCAATCTCTTCGTTTATTTCATCAACTCGATTGTGCATGCTTGCGAAAAAGGGCTTTTCTTTATAGAAATCGTTCCACCTGTAAGCGATCCCGCCATATACGTGCGGCCAAAAGGAGCTCGCCCAAGGGGTTTTATCTTGCGTTAACTCTCCCCGAGTTGGAAGCGTTTCAAAGGTGGCAACCGCGCCGGGGACAATAAATCTAGGGTCGTTATTGGCGTCTAAAGCCGCGGTGGCGTTATTGACCACAAAAACGGTGATAAAAACACGCGCTATTTTTGCCATCATTTTCATGTTGTTTTCCTTTGTTTACATTTCCAAATAAAGGTTTTTTATCATATTTGGAAAAACGCCCAAGCTAGAACAA
>JBBDND010000051.1:0-1283 GCA_040877865.1 Bacteriovoracaceae bacterium
AGCCTCTTCTCCCAAGCTTTCAAATTGCATAATGGTTGCCAAGGATTTCTCTTCCTCGGCTTTTTCAATTTCTCCCACTTTCATGTAGTACAGAGAAAGATTGGTGTGGGCCATGACCGACTTTTTATTGAGCTTGGCAAGTTGATCCATAAGCTCAATGGCCTTCTCATATTTTTCCTGCCTGCCGTAAAGCACACCCAAACTTTCATAAGCGTCCTCAAAAGAAGGATCCGCTTCTATGGCTTTTAAAAGAAACTCTTCGGAGATTTGCTCATCTCCTTTTTGAAAGTTGTCCACGGCAAAATGATAAAATCCGCCGGCTTTGTCAAAGAACGCGTAAAGTGGCAAATACTTGGCCGTTGCCTTGAACACGGTTGGCTCGTCGAATTCCAACATCTTCCCTTCAATCCGAGCCTCTCGATTAAGGGAAGCCAAGATATAAGTTTGTCCCCCCAAAACAGAGCTCGCCAGCGCCTTGCCTATTTTTTTCCCATTCAGCCTAAGCTGATCTAAAGCTTGCGGAGCTTTCATCGGAAGAGAGTTAATCAACAACAGAGGTTTAAAGGCCGCGCCTCTTCTGGATTCGACTTTGGCCACAGTCTCTTGTCCTAAAAAGCACCCTTTATCCTTGTCATAGGCCAAATCAATCAAGCTTGTGTTGTTAAAAAGCTCCTTTTCATGAATTGTTTCACGCCACTCGGGATGGCCGGTAACAATTTTAAGAAAGTTCAGCTTTTCGGAGTCAATTATTGATCGTTTGTGATCGGTAAATGAAAGGAAAGCCTCTTCCCCCGCGAACATTCCTTTAAAGGCTTTTTGATCATTTAAATTTTTTAGACATCTGGTTCCCATATAACCGTAAAGCGCTTGATCAAGGACATTTAACCCAACATCCTCGGCAATTAAATATTTTTCAAGCCTTTCAACAATTTCTTCAAAAAACTCTGAATGCGAAACGACATAAAGCTCTTGAGGATTGACTTTTAAAACATAAAAGAAACCAATTAATTTAGCCGAGATATCCAATAAAGCGTTTATTTGGAAAGAATTGTTTTCCATTTTAACAATATTATTGGAGCTTTGATTGTGCAAAAAGCTTTGGGCTTCGGCGCCTCTTAAGGCGAGGGTTTTATGGCCGGCAAAATCAAATTGACCGCCGTCGAAAATAATTTCGCTTAAATAAGCGTAGATGTCTTTAGGCATAGGATGCAAGCTTAAACAGAAAAGGACTCCCCGCAACCACAGGTGTTGGACGCGTTTGGATTGTTAAAAACAAAACCTTT
>JBBDND010000052.1:0-6647 GCA_040877865.1 Bacteriovoracaceae bacterium
GAGAGCAATTAAAAAAAACATTAGGAGACACGAATGAAATGGATTTCATCACTACTTTTGCTGCCATTGGCGGCCTTCGCCCTTCCTGTTCAAAAAGGGCAAACCTTCAAAGTTCAAATTCCCGGCGAGTACATTGTCACGGGTGAAACTGTCACAGGTGAAACTGTCACGGGTGAAACTGGCAAAAGCCTTTTGAACGTAAAAAGACAGCTTGGCAAAAATCTGTACTTGGTCAAGGCGTCTGAAAAGTCCCTGGCGGCGCAAACGGGACATCCCAATTACGCTTATTACGGCAATCACATGGAAAACGTTCCCAATGACGATCTTTACGCCGATCAATTTCACCACCAAATGATATTCACCAACCAGGCCTGGAACACCACAACCGGCTCCAAAGAAATCGTGGTCGCGGTGACCGACAACGAATTTGAAATGGACCACGACGATCTTAAAGGCCAGTGGTGGGTCAATCAAAACGAAATTCCAGGCAATGGAATTGACGACGACAATAACGGCTATGTCGACGACGTCAACGGATGGGATTTTATGGGCCAAGACAACGACATGAACGACGACACTGGCACCCACGGCACCCATGTGGCTGGTATTATCGCCGCCAAGGCGAACAACAAAATTGGCGTGGCGGGCATCGCTCCCAATGTCAAAGTCATGCCGCTTCGCTGGTACGGCTCCGAGCGCAGATGGTCCAGCGCCATTGTCGCTGAAACTTACCACTACGCTGTGGATAACGGCGCCAATATTATTACCACCAGCTACAATATCGACGGCCTGGCCGACGACGAGGCCTATAGAGACGCGGTAAGATACGCGAGCGCCAACAATGTTTTGATTTTTAACAGCGCCGGCAACGGATCCAAGAAAAACCCCAATCGTCAAAAAGTTGAAGAGATCGCGCTGGTTTGCTCGGTAAAATCTAAAGACGCCAAAAAGGCCGATAAAAAGAGCTCTTTTTCCAATTACGGAACAGGCATCGACGTTTGCGCTCCGGGAGATCCGATTCTTTCCACCGTGCGCGGGCGCTATCTAGGGGAGAGCCGTTACGGAGAGCTGCGCGGCACTTCCATGGCCGCTCCAGCGGCGGCGGCGGTTGCGGCCTTGATTTGGTCGCACAACCCAAACTTTAGCGCGGAGGAAGTCAAACAAAGACTGTTTGAATCCTCTGACAATATCGACAAGAAAAACTTCTGGCACAAAGGCCTTTTAGGGGCCGGAAGGATTAACGCTTTTAAAGCTTTAGAATAAAATTCACAGGAGGGAAGATCTTTGTCTTCCCTCCGATTAAATTCAAAGAACGCTTTTTGTTCCTAAAAACAAAAAATAAACTCCATATCCCCCCAGAGCTGCTCCCAGAATTTTAGAAACAAAGCCTAAAATCTTTTTATTTTCCCGGCCAATGGAAAAAAACCAGGCGATCAAGACTTTGGCGCCAATCAGGCCTAAATAAAAAACCGCAAAAAACATAGTTATGGCCAACGCCCCTTGCGTTTTGATCAAGGTGGGAGCTCCTATGGTGAGCCAAAACACATAGGGCGCGGGATTTAACAGATTGACGATAACGCCCTTTCTGATCGAATTGGGTTTTTGATCGTTTAAATTAAAACTTGAAAAATCCGACTTCCAGCTATGGCGCGCCAGGTACAATAGATAAACGCCCCCTGGAAAATACAAATAATTTAAATATCCGGCGGGAATTTGCTCGGTGAAGAAATAAGCGCCCAGGATGATGGGAGCGTCGGTGAGAAGCGGCCCCATCGCGGTTTTTAGGCCTTCTTTAAAACCGTAATTTATGGTTTGTCCAATGATGAGCGCCAGCAACGGGCCGGGAGAGATTCCTCCGCTCAGTCCAAAAGTCGCGGCCAACAACAGCTCCGGCATTAAAAGGCCACATCCAAGTTGATAAAGACTTCCGCCACATTTTCATCTTCCCGGCTTAATTTATTCATCCAGCGCAGCCCGTAGGTTAGAGGAATTTTTCTAAAGCTTAACGACTCAAAATAGAATTCCGCGCCGTAGGAGTTTAAGCTTTCCTCGCGCTCGTCAAAAATTTTGGTGTGATCAAAGAACAAATTGGAATAAATCCGGTTAAAATAAAACCAGCGTCCCCAAGAAGCGTTGGGATAGGAAAGGGGCAAGATATAATTGAGGCTCGCCTTTTGCCACGAGTCCACCTGCTCGTAACCGTAGCCACGGGAGAAAGCGTAGGCGTTAATTTGATTGGCGGGAGAATTGACGCGATAAGCGCTTGGGTCGTTGGTTCTGTATTCCCCCGACAGCGCCAGGTTTGTGCCGTGATTGACTTGGAAACCGGGCGCGAACAAGCTTAATTTGCCGTAACCCAGATAGCTGGAGAAGTCTTCGTCTTGCGCCGCCTCGGCGTCGATATAATGCGCTTGCAACTTGTAACCCCAGTTTGGATAAAGCTCGCGATAACGCCGCCTTTTTAAAAAAGATGAGTTTAAAACCGCTCTTTTTATCAATAATTGCTCGTCGCTAACATCGTGAATGCCCGCGTTCTCTCTGTAGGAAACTTGCAGGCTTTCTCCAAATAAAGACAAAAGATTAAGCCCGCTATAAAGATTTTTTTGATAAATATAGGGCAAGCTCATTCCCAGGCCGGCTCTGGCCTCGCTCCACTGGTCTTCTTTTTCTTCCTCTGTTTCCACGCTTCTTTCGGTGTAATCCAAATTCAGTGAAAAAATGGGATAATACTTTTTAAAATTAAGCGTCAGATTGGCAAAAGGCCGGCTTTCTTGCGCGTCTTCTCCCACGGCCGCCACCAGAGAGAAGGTGTTCAAATAATTTTGGGTGATGGCCTGCAATTGATATCCTCTGCCTCCGATAAAAGACCAAGAATGGGGAGTCAGGCCTCGCTCTAATTCAAAAAAATCTTTTTTAACGGCGCTCTTTTCAAAAAGCTTGTCGAAGTTTTTCACCGTTTTAGGAGCGGTGTTGGCGTAGTTTGAGCTGGGACCCTCTCCCAGGTATTTGGAAAAATCACTCAAAAAATCGCTCTCAACCGGCGATCCTTCAATGTTTACGCTTTTTATTTTTTGTCCGTTGCCAATTTCGCCCACATAATAAATCTTGTCCCCCGCGGGAAAGGGCCGGTAGGCGGCGATTTTTTCATCCCCGTGGCGACGAAGTTTAAGCGAGTCTAAATCCAGCGAAAAAATATTCACGACACCTTGATCATCCGCCTCAAAATAAGCTTTGCCGCCGCCAACTTGCAGCCCAAAAATATTGTTTCGCCCGGCATTTTTTAAAATTTCCAACTCTTTGCTCTTAAGATTGAGCTTGGCGATGTACTTCATGCCTTGCTGATTCAGCGCGATGGCCAGCAAGTTTTCATTATCGAGCCACAGGGCCTCGGCAATGGTGTGGTCTTCCAATAAAATCTCGCGAGTCTTCTCGCCGCTAAAATCAAAAAAGGAAAGACCGAACAAATTGTTCTCTTTAAACTCCACCGCCATAATTTGATCAATCTCTGGATGAATTTGCGGGTTGTAGAGGCGCCTTTTCTCGGTAAGCCGTTTCTGTTTTCCGCTTGCGACATCCAGTAAAAATAAATCGCTATAGCTTCTATAGCCGTAGCGCTTGTCCGGCAAGTTTTGCGCGTATACAAAATTGCCTCTTCTTACATCTACTTTGGAAAGGCTTGGAACAAGGCTTAGATCAGCTATCTTTTTATCCAGGCCGTTCTTTTTTCGGCATAGTTGCCAATAGTTGTCCAAATCAAATTTTAAATAATAAAGGGCGCCGTCTCGGTAGATGGGATATTCATAAACGGTGTAGAGCTGGTTATATTCTTGCGGGCCTTCCTTCCATTTTGCTTTTAGCTCTTGCAAAGTTTCCTCATAAAATTGGATGAAGTCTTTGCCGGTCACCGATTTAAAAGCGTTATAAAAAGTGTAGAGATTGTAAGGGCGCTTGGCCGCCTCGCTGATAATATTTTTCCACGCCTCTTCGCCGTAGAGGTTGTAAACCCGGGTGGTTAAAAAATAGCCAAAGACGTAATGGTTGGGCAAGACCGTGTTGTACATGCCGCCAATGAGCTCGTCATAGCTTGGGAGTTGATTGTTAATGATTAAAGATTTCATGCGGGCGCTAAATCTGGGCGCCCTGCCTCTGCCGGCGCTTGAAAGCGTCGTCTCCGCCCACACCGCGTCGCCTTCAAAATACCAGGCAGGCGCGCTGATCGCCATCAATACCGCCAGGCCCATTTCTCCAAAAAGAGCGCGGCCTACATTAGTGTGAGGCCTGTCAAAAAAATCAAACTGAACCACGTGGCGATATTCGTGAATAGCCAAGCTTTGATACCATTCCAGCGATGACACCACCGGAGTGATCGCCGAATGGGAAAACCACTCGGATCGCCTGGGCATTAAGGTCACAAAACCGTTTGGCTGGGCCAGCTCGGAGCGAATGACCAGGGGAAGTTTTTTGGTCTTTAGATATTCATCGCTGGCATAAGACGAGCGGACCGGATCCTTGTAATATTTTAGAAGATTGAGGATGTACTGGCCTTTTCTTTCCATATGAGAGGGAAAAATGACTTTAAAATCCTCGTCTTCAAGCTCGGACCAATGAATTGCCGGACGGTCTTGCATCGTGTCGACTTGAGCGCCCGCAGAAGTAAAAATCAGCAGAATTAATAGAAAAATGGATTTATTCATAATAGTCTGATTAAAACCGATTTTAAGCGATAATTCCACTAAGAGGACGTTATGGATAAAAAAACAATTCTTGTCACCGGCGGCGCGGGCTATATTGGATCTCATGTGGTCAAGCTTCTAGGGGAGGCAGGCCATGAAGTCTTGGTTTACGATAATCTTTCCACCGGTTTTAAAGAAGCCGTGCTCTGTGGTGAATTGATCGAAGGAGATCTCGGCGACGAGCAAATGTTGGAATCCGTTTTTAAAAAACATAAGATTGACGGCGTCATGCACTTTGCCGGCTCGATTGTGGTGCCGGAAAGCGTTGAGAACCCGCTTAAATATTACTCCAATAACACCGCGAATTCCCTGGGCCTTTTAAAATTGTGTGTAAAATACCAGGTAAACCAATTTATTTTTTCTTCCACCGCGGCGGTTTACGGCGTGCCCCCGGAAGGCAAGGCCAGCGAGCAAACCGCCCTGCGTCCCATCAATCCTTACGGCCAATCCAAGCTTATGACCGAGTTGATGTTGCAAGACGCCGCCCGGGCGTGCGCGGATTTTAATTACACGGCCCTGCGCTATTTTAACGTCTCCGGCGCCGACCCTGAAGGCAAAATAGGACAGGCCTTTGCCGGCGCCACGCATTTAATTAAAGTCAATTGCGAGGCCGCCGCGGGCAAAAGAGAAAAGACTTATATCTTTGGAACGGATTTTAACACCCCCGACGGCACCGGTGTCAGAGACTATATTCATGTGATGGATTTGGCGCAGGCGCATTTGGACGCCTTGAGCTTTCTTTTTAAAGAAAAGAAAAGCGAAGTTTTTAATTGCGGCTACGGCCACGGTTTTTCCGTTAAAGAAGTGGTGAGCGCCGTTAAAGAAGTCACAGGCGTGGACTATCCGGTAGAGGAAAGCGAAAGAAGGCCGGGAGATCCCGCCACCTTGGTTTCCCAAACGGATAAAATAAAAAGCGTCATCGGGTGGAAGCCAAAATATGACGACTTAAAATTTATTATCAAAACCGCGTATGAGTGGGAAAAAAGCGATCGCTTGCAATCGTGGCATGATCAATAAAGTCGGCCGGCAAAGAGGAACAAGAATAGAATTTTGATATAAAAAGCGGCCGCTTTCATGTAGAATGATCCTATGACAAAAATCAAAAATTTACAAAAAAAAGCCGTAGTGGTCCACTCCGGCGGCATGGACTCCAGCATCTGCCTGGCCTTGGCGATTGAAAAACTGGGAGCCGAAAATGTTTTAAGCATGACTTTTACTTACGGCCAGCGCCACACCGAAGAAATCGCGCAGGCTAAACAAATCAACGAAGACTGGGGTGTAGACCACGTGGTGGTTAACTTGGATTGCTTACAACAAATCACCGAGTCTTCGCTCTTGGATAAAAAATTGGCAATCAAACACGGCAAATCCGAAAAAAGCCCCAATACCATGGTGGTGGGACGCAATGGCCTAATGGCCCGGGTCGCTTCCATCCACGCGGATTTTCTCGGGGCCAATAATATCTACATGGGCGTTATTGAATTGGAAGAGGCCAACTCCGGCTACCGCGACTGTTCCAGAAAGTACATGGACATTGTTCAGGCCGCCTTGCGGGTGGATTTCGCCAATCCGGATTTTGAAATTCAAACCCCGCTGGTTTTTATGACCAAGAAGCAGACCATGGACGCCGCTTACCAGATGGGAAAGCTCGAGTATCTTTTGGAAAACACCATTAGTTGCTACGAAGGGATCTCCGGTTACGGCTGCGGCAAATGTCCCGCCTGTGAATTGCGCAATGAGGGCATTCAGGAGTATTTAAACCACAATCCCGACATTCAATTCTCTTACAAAAATAAATTTACTTTACCTCGCTAATAACGCTTTAAATTTCTTAATTTTTCACTCAATTTCCAGTTCTAAAATGCCGAAAAATAAATGACCACTAGATTGGTCACAAGGAAGTTGAATGAGAAG
>JBBDND010000053.1:0-6603 GCA_040877865.1 Bacteriovoracaceae bacterium
AATACTTTAGTGCAACGATTTTAAATCCTTAAGAATATCTCTTTCAACCACTTTAAAGAAGGAGCGAATGAATTCTTCTCTTTCCGAATTTTCCATGCCGCAGAGGAGCGTTTTCTTTCTTTCCACGCTTTGATGTTTAGCGAGCTTTTTAAAAAGCGCTTTGACATTTTTATTGGCGCAGTGAAAAGACATTGGTTTTGACTCTTTAAGCGATCCGCCCAACCATTCTTCAAAAAACAGAGGGTAATGCCCGGTTTTTGCCAAGCTAATATAATTTTTCATGGAATTGCTGACAGTTATTTCTTGATTAGCTTCTTGCTTCATTCGTATCTCCTCCAGTTTATTTTATATGTATTGACCGGCGGATGGCAGCCGGAGGAATTTTCCGCAAATATGGCCATTTTGAGGGGGAGGTTACCGTGATAAACTTGAAAGCAAGGAGACGAAGTGTCGAAACACCTTTATTTATGCAGCCATTGCCGAATTAAAATACTTGGAGCGCAAAAGGCGTTGTTTGTTGATCAATCAACCAACCGACCGTTTTGCTCGGAGAATTGTATCCTTGAATTTCACGCTCCCTATATGGAAAGCTTTGAACAGGAGGAACTTGCCCGCAAGGAGAAAATTGGCGTTTCTCCTAACGAGGGCCTGGAAGAGTATTATCAACATCATGATCTCTTTCAAAACGTTCTTTACGCCCCAGACGAGGTGTGGTTTGAAAAAAATCCCATTGGCGAGGAATACTACACCCACATAAAAAAAATAAAAAAGGACGGAGAAGTCTTTTTTTATATGGTCATTTGTAGTTATTTTGACAACGAGCCCTCTTTTGTCTTTTTTAAATCCATTACCAAGAGCGAGCAATTGGCCGACTTTTATCGGACTAAAGTTCAGAAAGGCGTGGACGAGCCGGTAAAAGTCTCAGATTCGAAGACCTCGGAAAAGAAAAGTCTGGATAATCTAACCCAGTCGCTTGAAACTCCCAATCAAAACCAAAGTATGGAAGGCATTGCGGAAAAAATTGAGGAAGAGGTGCAAATTCCCCAAGAGGCTTTAGAGGACTTGGAACTTAAAAAATCGGAATATTTAGCCTCGCTTCTGGAGAGTAGAAAAGACGAAGATATCGCCTTTGAGGAATTTACCAAGTACGACGAATTCCTTCCTCTTACTTTGGAAGATCCCGACGAAGTGTATACCAGAGAAGACGACGCGGGAGACGAAACCCGAACTTATATTAAAAGCTTTCAGGCCTTTGGCAGCGCCTTCTTTTATGTGGTTGTTTGTTTGAAAGTCGAGTTAAAAGAAATAGAGGACCACGAAGCTCTCTTGCCGGTTATAGGTTTTCCTTCCATGGATAAGAAGCTTTACGGCAATTACGCTGTTGGAGAGCTCGTCTCCAACATGATTAAGAACTAATCGTTAAAATGCACCTGTTTGTAGTTGTTTTGATGGTTTTTCACAAAACTATTGCATACGGTTGAAGCGTACTGATTTGCCGCTTGCATGCAATTATAATCATAAAGACAGCCTGGCCTGCTCTGAATGTAATTCGCCTTGGCGCTCATGCACTGCATGAAGGCGTTGACCGAGCCGGCCTTGAGCACCATGACCCCGTTAGTGTCGTCCTGTCTGCTTTTGTATAGGGTCATATAATAAGTTTTATTGGCCTGATTGTGCACGCATTCAGCTCTGCCTACATTAAAGGATTGTGAGCCTTGAATATGCATGGGAACAAAGCAAGTTCCCTCGCTGATGTCCGCTTTTGCAAAAGAAGATTTGAACTTGCGTTCGTCGCCGCTATTTTGGCACACGCCAAAATAACCAATATTGCCGCCATAGTATTGATGTCCCAGATTGCATTCTTCAAAGCCAGGCTCGCTAGAACCATGATCATCTGCGCCGCCGTCACCATTGCCGTTCCCGTCACCTGAGCCTCCTTGGGAAGAACCGCCGGCGCCGGAATCGCCAAAAACACTCGAATAGTCCCCTGAAGCTGAAGTGGGATAGCGAGTTCGTTGAGGGGCGTCGCAAGCGACAGTCAAAAATAAAGCAAATATCAACAAGTTCTTCATAAATACCTCGATTGACTTATCGGACAGTTATTCCAAAGATTTAACTTATTTCTCCGTTCGCCGATACATCCTATAATTAAGCGCTTATGAAACGAATTATACTGATTGCCATTATTTTCTTCTCAATCGGCCTGGCCTCGCTTGGAGCGCTGCTGGGCAGCCCGTACTATTTTTACAATAAAATTGTATCTGAAAATTATCGCTCGAAATGGTATTTTCTTGAAAACTTTGATCGCAAATTTGTCAATCCTGATGGAAAAATTGAGGCGCCGGCGCCTGATTTAGGAAATGAGGACCTGTGGAAAACCTTCCACTTTAAAGACACGTTGGTGCCGTTGCCCGTAAGGAATCCTTTTTATTATGTCGCTCCCATCGCCGAATACGACAAGGAAAAGGATGTTTCCAGATTGGGGCTTACTATTTACGGAACAGGCTATAGAGAGATTTCAAAGTTGTACTTTGTAAGCAATATGTTTATGAGCGGCGCCGTTCGTTCTCAGGAGCTTTTTAAGCTTCCCTTGTCCAGAAAGATTATCCAGAGCGTTCCTTCAGACAAGGTCTGGCGGGATATTTTTAAAAAGCCGCTTTCAAACTGGAACATCCCCTTTTCAGAGATGATTTATAATCTTTATTTGCTGCAATTGCGAACCACGCTTTTGCCCAGAGAGTTGGTGAGTTTTGGCGCCTTGAACGACAACACGGGGGTGGCCCGATTAAAATCCAAAAACAAAGATTATATCACCGAGCTGGTTATGACCAAAAGCCGGGGCATCGTTTACTCCTACCTTATCATTACAGAGAAAAACAACGGCGAGTCGGACCTTCTGCGCTACAAGTTCTTGCGCGACATTGGCTTTCGTCCGGGCTCCGAGTCCTTGGCCGGCATTATTTATAAAGAGTTCAAGGCCTTGCCATACAAAAGAAAAGTGGACCATGAAGGCATGATGTATTTGCTTTCGGCCTGGAGTCACCAAATGGACAATGAGGAATATTTAAAAGAGATGATTCTTTATTTGGAAAGAGGCGAGGACAATCAAAGGCAGCTAAAACCTCTGTATCAATTCGCCAACGAAAAATATGACAAAACCTTTACCCGAAGATTGGTGCGGGACGTGGAGTTGGATTCGGAAATGAGACTGAAACGCGACATTGAATTGGAAGAAAAAGAGGATTTGAGAAAGTTGAAAAACCGGAATATAAGCGCCGGCGAAGCTCCCCTGACTGAAGATCAAAAAATTAAAAATCGCATTGAAGAGGCCAAAAGATCAAAAAGAATAAAGCCTGATAGAATGATAATTGACTAGGAAAATTCCTGGAAAGTTTTTATCAGCGCTTTAGTTAAAACAGGTTTTAATTTTTGAACCTTCGGCGGATCGAGCGCTCTTTTTGCCTCGTCTAAGTAAATCCCTCTTTTGATTTCAATTTGGATATTATTGGACGCGGGGAAAGCGGCGTTGACGTGGCGGGTGACGTGCCCGCCAAAATACGGATTGTTTTGATAGACTTTTGGATAAGCCTTGGAAAGCTCCTTTGCCGCAAAGTCGATAAACTCCTTGGCGCAAGATTGTCCTTCGATGTCGGAGAGACAAAAGTCTGGCCGCTCCATTTCCTGGCGGGGATTTATTTTTAAATGGTACTCTGTGGGTTTCGACGGCATAGAATGCAAGTCTATAAACGAAGGACGAGCTTTGGATTTCTGCAGCTCATTCATTAGAGCCTTGATCATCTCATAATAGGGAGCGTAATACTTTTGGGTGAGAAGAGAAACTTCCTCGTTGCCGGGGTCTTTCTTAATTAGCGGGACCCCTTGAGAGTTTTGGCGCCAGTTTAAAACACAGACGTCTTTGGCCCGGTTTAAATCCACACATACCCGGTGGATATTGGCCTTAATGACCGCGATCCCGGCGCGAGTCAGCTCAGTTATATCCACTAACTGGTCAACAGCGGTGTCCACGTCTTGATTCAAAGGGCCTGATTCTTCAATGAGGAGCTCCTTAAATTCTTCAGGCACAACCTCTCCCGAGTGGGGAATGGACAAAACGCCCAAATAAGCCTGGCTTGGAGGAAAATAGCTAAATACTTGGTTGTTTTTGGAAAAATTTGAATCTTTATCTAAAACCATGTGAAAAAACTACCATATTTGTGGAACTTTTGTCGAGAAGCGCGCTACTTTTCGTTAATAATCCAGATTTGGAGAGTCATCATGAAGTTTCCCGGACGCAGGGACAAAAAGCACTATTTTCCAGTTTCCGAAAAAGGTCGGTCCGGCGCCGGCGAGAGGCCAAGGCAGTTCTCAAAAGACGTCTATCTGGTGGGCATTGATCAATTGTTAGTGGACATTGAAATAGAAGTTGACGACGCTTTTCTGTCCAAATACGACTTTCCTAAGGGGCAGTCCTTCCTGATTGGAGACGAAGTCGCGGAAGAAATTTACACTTGGGCCAAGAGCGCAAACCGCATAAGAGGCGAATTCCCGGGAGGAGCGGTGGGGAACACTCTTCACAATTTCGCCGTTCTTTCCGACGCAAGTTGCTTCGCCTTGGGCGCGATCAAAAGGCAAATAGAAGTTGGAGACTACGCTTTTAAATATTTGTCCAAAACCAGCGGTTTGGTGGACATGTCTTTTTTGCAACCAAGCGAGAAACCAATGGGCCGCGCCCTATGTTTTATAACCCCGGACTTTGAACGCACCTTTGCCATCTCAAAAGGCTGCATGAACGATCTGAAGGAAGAGTCAATTCCCGAAGAGGCGATTAAAAATTCCTGCGCGCTGCTTTTGTCTGCGTACACGCTTAGGGCCAAAGGGGAAAATATTTTCAACGCCACCCGCAAGGCCTGCGAAATAGCCAAAAAAGGCAGAGTTCCCGTCGTGATGTCCCTTGGCACCAGCAAGCTGGTGGAAGAACATTTGGATTTTTTAAAGGAATTTTGCGAAGACTATGTCACTGTCTTGGCCATGAATCAGCAAGAAGCCCAGGCTTTCACGGGGTTGGACGATCCTTTGTTGGCCTTGGAAAAGATTTTGGACACCGTGGACATGTGTTTGCTTACCGTTGGTAAAAAAGGGTTGTACGTGGGAGGCTTTTGCGACAAAAAAAACCTGCGGGAAACCAAAGACCCTTTAGTGACCAAATCCATTGTAGATTACAACGCGTTTGAATATTCCAGAGGTATGAGAAAAACCGATTGCGAGCAACCCGTTAAGATTTACACTCATGTGAACCCCTTTAAAGGCGGTCCTTTGGCGATAAAGAACACGAATGGCGCCGGGGACGCGGCTTTAAGCGCCTTGCTGCACGATATTTCCGCAAATTTATATCACAAAGAAATGATCCCCAACAGTCCCAAGCATAATGACGCGTATTTGACTTATTCGTCTATTTCCCAGATTAGCAAATACGCCAACAGGGTTAGTTTTGAAGTGTTAATTCAGAGCTCTCCCAGACTGCTTAAAGGTCTGCCGGAAAAAGAAGAAGGCCTGGAAGAAGCGCATTGGAGCGAATAGATGTCTGCAAATAAAAGGAGAGAGGCTCTTCTTAACGAGTACAAGGGAAATATTTACGAATTTTTAGTCGCTCAAAATCTCTCTCAAATTCACGGCGTTGAATCAAGTTTTATTAAAAATATCGGTCAAGACTTTTACGAGATGCTTTCTCAACAAGAAAGTTATATTCGAGAGTACTATCCTTGGCTTTTGAGCGACTTGCCTTTATTGGCCAGGGGGATGGCGCTCGAGATTGACAAGTCGCTAAAGTCGCCGCTTGCGCATGTGAAAATGATTGGCAAAGCTTCAAGCTCTTTGAAAGACAATTACGGAGAAGAGGATATCTTGGCCGTTTATGACAACTCCAGCTTGGCTCCCATAAGTTTAAAGCTGTCCAAGGCCGGGGCGTTTGTTAACACAAAAAGCGCCGGCGTAAAAAGTTTTTTAAAAAAGTATTTTCATAACTTTCCCAATATTGAACAACATCAACTTAGAGTTTCGGATCTTTTTGACCGCCAGTACGAGTTAATGTCTTATTCCCTGCAGGAAGCGGCGGGAATGGAACCTGACGGGAAATTCGAAAACTGGAAGATGGCCGGCGCCACCGAGCTGCCGGGGGAGCTTTCTCCTGAGTTAAGGGAGCGCTTCTTAGAAACGTTGCGACAAGTGAACAATATCCTGTTTGAGACCCTGCTCGAGATGGCCAATAAAGACCAAGACATGTTTTTAAAAAATTTAAAACCTTTGCTTGGACGCACTCGAGACGACATGTTGCAGGCGACGACTTTTTATGAGCGCCAAAAGGAGCGTTACGCCCTTCAATCTCACATCGTGGAATCGGGGACGGGAGAGAAAGATTCTTTAGAGTTTTTAGAGCTTAAAAATCGGGAAGCGGCAACCAGTTTTGACATTGTCTTTGCTGACAGGATCTTACAAATAAGATTAAAGGCTATGAATAAATTCACTTCAAAAGGATTTAAAATCAATTGCGCTGTAAAGCGAAGTGTCTGCTGATTCGCCAATTAGCCCGTTTTTTTCAACAATTGA
>JBBDND010000054.1:0-6587 GCA_040877865.1 Bacteriovoracaceae bacterium
CGGTGATCCACTCGGGACGAGCGCCCTCTCCCCATTTTTCAAACTCGGGATCTCCGAACTCTTTTGGGCTGTCGCCTTTAAGGTCTTGTCCTCTAACGCTAATTTGGGGCAAGGAGTCCTGAGTGCCGGTGTCAAAGGTCAGCAACATGCCAGGCTCAATCAAGTGCGGATTGGTGATATAAGGGTTAAGCGCCCAAATTTTAGAATAATAAAAACCGGAACCAAATATCTTTTCAGAAATTTTCCAAAGCCAGTCGCCTTTTTGAACCGTGTACGAGCTCTCTCTGGCGGCCTGAGCTATTTCATTCCACTCGTCGGCGGGAATCTTGCCCATCATTGTCTTTGCCATTTCCAGCAGCTCTTTTTCTTCTTTTCCCACATTGAAGACCAACTCCCCGGCGGCGCCTTCAACCTCTCCAGTAAGAATTTTTGGTTTGGAGCCGACGCCAGACCCAGAAGGCGCTTCAGGAACCGCTTCGTCTTGAGGCAGAGCGAATTCGATGTCTCCAAGATCCTCTTTTAAAGCTTCCAAATCGTCCATGGGATGTTCGGCGGCTTCGCTTTCAACCTTTTGTTCAGGAAACTCCTCAAGCAGCAGTTGAATGTCTTCGGGATCTTCCAACACGAGATCGGCGGGAGCTTGCGCCCGCGCGCCAGCGGCGAATATTCCAGTCGCCGTCAGAAAAATTAAAAATGTTGTTTCCTTAATCCCCAAAACTTTGCTTATCCTTCGATTTCAAAAAAATCTTTTAGAATGGATTGATATTTCGCTTTCTTTTGTTCCAAATTCAACTTCTCGCTCGCTTCCACCGCTCTTTCGAGGGCGGTTAAAACGATGCCGGAGAAGGCGTCGTGGCGAATCATCTTCTCAAAGACCTGCAAGGCCAAGTCATACTGGCCTTTTTGCATATAGATGTCTCCGATATGCTCCCGAGCTCGAACTCTCACTTGTTCGGTTGATGAACGCTCAAGGTATTGAAAAATTTTCAAAGCCTCGTCCACCTTCCCATTGGCCTTAAGAGCCGCCGCTTTTCGAAAATACTCCAACTCTTGTGAGATTTCATCTTGGTTTAAATTTTTTGGAGGGACGGGGGCGCTGGCGCTGGCCTGATCGGCAAGGCCGTCCTTGGCGAAAACGTCCACGGTTTCGGCGCTGGAAGCGCTCTCTTTTTCGGCCAACTCGTCGACTTGATTAAAATTGGAGGAGCTAATATTTTCGTCTTTAAGTTTTTCGTGTTGGTCGGACAGGTTTTTGTATTTGTCCATTAGCTCGTCGTATTGAGCCTTGCTAACCCATTTCACTTCTTTTTTGGTTTCTCTTGGAGTGTCGCTTCCAATCAGGGATTTTCTGGTGGACTCCACCAGGCTCGAACAGCCAGGCGCGAAAAACAGACCGGAGCAAAAAACAAGGGTAAAAACTTTTTTCAACATTAGTCCTCCATGACTACAAGCGAAAAACATTTTTAATCACTGCTTTTATTTTAAGGCTTGTAAGCGGGCCAAGTCAATGTTATTCAACGATTTATTCCCCGCGAGACAAATAATGACTTATCACGAATCCAAAAAATTAAAACAATTGCGCGTAAGAGTCGGCAAAGCCTATTCAAGTTTTGTGTACTTTACGTTGGAAGCAAACGAGGGATTGGCCTTCTACTCCACGCTTGAAGAGTCTTCAGACGATCAGCACCGGGATCTATTGGTGCTTTCCACGCCAGAGTATTACGATCAGCTACTAGAAGAATTGCGCCACCTTCAAAAAAGGGCGCCGCTAGAAATTTTGTCAGATCAATTAATTGAAGACGCCGCCCTTTAAATTTAAAGATTTTCTTTAATAAAGCTCAAAACGTCTTCGTGATGGGTTTTTGTCTTCACCTTGGAGAAGATTTCTTTCAGTTTGCCGTCTTTGCCGATGATAAATGTTTGCCGCAAAATTCCGTCATAAACTTTTCCCATAAACTTTTTTTCGCCCCAGGAGCCGTATTTTTCGGCGATTTTATGGTCTGGGTCGGAAAGCAGGGTGAAGTTAAGGTCTTGTTTGTCTTCAAATTTCTGCAGTTTTTCTGGCTGATCCGGACTCACTCCCAACACAACGGTGTCGGCCTTGGCGAACTCTTTTTTGTAATCTCTTATGCCACAGGCCTGGACGGTGCAGCCGGGAGTCATCGCCTTGGGATAAAAATAAAGAACAACGTTCTTTTTGCCTTTAAAGTCTTTTAAGCCGACTTTATTTCCCTTTTGGTCTTTTAATGTGAACGCGGGCGCCATATTGCCGATTTTTGGAAGGTTTGTCATTAATCTCTCCTCTTCTCCTCTCTTACCATTGATCTCGCAGAGACCTTAGCTCTAGAAAAATTTCTTTGGAAGTCTTATCTTTAAATTTAGATTTAAGTTTTTCAAGTCTTAAAAAGGGATTGATCTCTTTTTCCTTGCGCAAAGTGGTTAAAACAAATTCATTGTCCAGGTCCTGGCCTTTGCGTTTTTCGAGCAATTCGCGAGCTTCTTTATTGTCCTCTTCCACCGTCTGGGCAAATTGCAAGTTGTTGAGCAGGTAGTCATGACCGGGGTAAACCAACAAATGCTCGGGCAGGCCGCCAATTTTGCGCGCAATCGTCTCATAGAGGACGTTGACATCCCCCCCGTTTTTGCAATTTCCAACACCGCCATTAAACAGCGTGTCACCGGAAATAAGAGAATGAGGCTCTCCGTCGGTGTAAAGCAAATAACAAAAGTGGTCCTTGGTGTGTCCCGGAGTGTAAAGCGCCTCCACATGTTCTCGTTTGGAGAGAAAAAACTTCTCGCCGTCGTCCAACTGCAAATGAACGGCATTTGTCGCTTTCAAAAATTTGTCATTGTCTTTAACATGGTCATGGTGCCTGTGGGTGTTTAAAAGCCAGGCGGGCTCAAGGCCTTTGGCCAGCGCGACGGGCATGGTCTTGTCTATGTCCAATGGATCAATGAAAATGGCCTTATTATTGACTTCGCTATATACAATATAGTTGAAGTTTCTTAGAGGGTTTCGCATGTAAATTTGCAGAACTTTCATAAAATATCTCGAGGTTAAGATGGTGGAGTTTTTCTTTTATCTGTTTCTTTTTTTGGCGACATTGCAGCTTATTGTAAAAATCGTTCTTAATTACGTAAACCTAAATTATGTTCGACAACGCCAAGACGCCGTGCCTGAAGAATTTAGCGACAAGATAGACCTGGACAGCCACAAAAAAGCCGCGCGTTACACCGTGGAAAAAATGAAATACAACTCTGTCGTCACCTGTTGGCATTATTTCATTCTTTTATTTTGGATCGCTTTTGGCGGCCTCAACATGTTGGATCAATGGGCCAGAGGATTTGGACAGTCAGAAGCGGCCACCGGCCTGGTATTTTTGACAGGCCTTGGATTAATCAGCGCGGTTTTAAGTCTTCCAGAGTCTCTTTACCACACTTTTGTTTTGGAAGAGCGTTTTGGATTCAATAAAACCGGCCCGGGCCTGTTTATGAAAGACAAGTTTAAAGAGCTATTGGTTTCCGCAATTGTGGGTCTGCCGCTATTTTACGCCTTGGTTAAAATCATGCAAGGCCTCGGAGACAAATGGTGGTTCTTTGCGGCGACGTTTATGCTCCTTTTCCAATTCATTATGCTCTGGGCGTATCCAAGATTTATCGCTCCTCTTTTTAACAAGTTTTCCAAACTAGAAGACGATCAATTAAAATCAGAAATAGAGAAGCTGTTGGAGCGCATAGATTTGGATTTCAAGGATTATTACGTCATGAACGCCAGCATTAGAAGCTCCCACGGCAACGCCTATTTTACCGGCTTTGGAAAAAACAAGAGGATCGTGTTCTTTGACACTCTTCTCAACACTTTGCTTCCTTCAGAAATCGTGTCGGTTTTGGCCCACGAGCTGGGACACCTAAAGCGCAAGCACATTCTCAAGAGCATGGCGATTGGAGCCGTGTTTTTATATCTTGGTTTTTACGTTTTGGGCGCGGCCTACCAATCTTCCGTTTTCTATCTGGGCCACAATATTCAAGACCCTTCCACCTACATCGCCCTGGTCTTGTTCGCTTATCTGGCGCCCATTTATTTATTTCCCCTGACTCCTGTCAGCGCCTGGTTTAGCCGGAAAAATGAATATGAAGCGGACGACTTTGCGGTCCAAAACGCCAGCGGAAAAGAATTGGTGTCGGCCCTGGTAAAAATGTATAAAGACAACTCCAGTTCCTTGACTCCAAGCCCGGTCTATTCCAAATTTTATTACTCCCACCCTCCGGCAATTGAAAGGGTGCAGTTTATTAAATCCAGGGAAGCTAGTTTGCCGTAAAGCTCACGTATAGCCGTAAAGCTCACGTATAGATAGAGTCCATCAGCGACTCTTGTAAAAACTTTAGATAAGGAGCGCGGTAGCGCTCCACTTCATTGTGGATTTCGTGATAAGCGTCTTCGATAATTAACAACTTCGCGTGCTTTTCGACTTTTTGAAAATAATTTACGCAGGCCTGCGCGTTCACCAAGACGTCCCCGGCGCCAATCACAACATACAAATCGCTCTCAATCCGCAGTGGTTTGGAAAAGACCTCCCGCGATTGCGCCAACACTTCCAAAAACAAATGAGAGTGGACTTTCAAGATATTCAGCGGATCATTTACATAGTTTTCGTAAACTCTTGGATCATGTGAAAGTTTTTTTATGTCTAAAACGCCTTTTAGTCTGACCGAAACCGGCAAGGAGGCAAGCAGCTGATTAAATTTAAGAGGAGCGATCTTAAAAAACTCGCCCAAAGCGCCGGCGCCGGCGACAGCGGGAGAACTTAAAAAGACCTTTTCAGGATACACCTCTTTGGAGACTTTCTTCTGCATGAAAGACGCGGTGATTAGCCCGCCCATTGAGTGCCCAAATAAAATAAAGCGCTTAAGCCCGTATTGGTTTTGTAAAAAACGGATCACATCGTCCAGATCCTCAATATAGTCGTTAAAGCTTGACACATTTCCCCGGCTTCCGCCGCTATTGCCATGGCCTCTCAGATCATACAGCAATATATTAAAGTACTGGGAAAACATGCGAAAAAGATGAGAATGGCGCATGCAGTGCTCGCCCAGTCCGTGAGTGACAATGATCCACACGGGGCTTCCATTCTCCAATATTTCGCAGTTTAATTTTAAATTGTCCTTGGTCTCAATGACTTTAGTTTCGCTAATCATGCCTCTCCAATTTCTTATTCCATTATCAGCCCTTAAAAGGCATAATGAAACCCATGTACTGTCCTGTTTGCTTTAATGATACCTTAAAATTGGCCTCAAGTGGAGTGGTTAAAATGACCTTTAACGGCAAGGCCAAAGCCACCAGCCAGTTCTTCTACGATTTAAAAAATGAAACCTCCGCGCAAACTTACAAAAAATTTAGACTTGTGGTGGAAGACTACTTTTCTTGGTACGCGCGCTTTCAAAATAAGGACCCCATTAAAGACGTCCAAATGCTCACTAGCGATTTTATCTGCTTAAATAAATGCAAATTGGGAGGCTCGGTTCAATTAACGGTTCTTAACCTGGTTATTCCCAAAGACATTGTGATAGACACGTTAGAGATGTACGCTGAAAAATATGAAATTCCTCTTAAGCTAAATCCCCTTTAGATTCCCAAATCAAGCTTTATCTCCAGCTCGACAAATCCGTTGTATCGAAAGTCGTTCATCTCCAATTTTCTGATTGAAAAATAAGTGTCAAACTTTATGTGGTTGCTTTTTTCCAGCATGGGAACCAAATTTGAGCTTATTGTTTTTAAGTTGGCGCAGTTGTTCACATTGCAAGCTTCAAAAGAATCTATGCCCAAGTCGGCCACAGAGCTCACGCTTGAGCCAAGTATTTTGAAAAATTCCTCGTAAGCGTTGGTGTCGACAAGCTCTAAATAGATGTTGTGTCCAATCAAGGAAAAGTCTTGAATGACGCCTTGGTACTTGGGCAACTTAAAGTGCCTTATCAGATCAATCTTTTCCCCTTTGCTTAAATCTCTGTTCAAACGCAAAAGAAAGATATTGCTTAACTCGTCGGCGACCTCTTGGTTTCGTCTGTAGTGTTTTGTGTTGTGAAATTTTGCCAGATTCACGTCATAAAAAACTTTTTCTGAGACCTCTCCATCTCCATTTACCAGGGAATCAAAAGGGGCCGGACGGGAGCTAAAAGCTTTTAGCGAAGCGTTCTCAAACTCTTTAGAGCTTATAATTGGGTCCTGCGAATCTATAAAGGAGATGTCGTCATGGGGCTGAATCACGGAAAGATTCAGAAAGAATTTGTCCAGAAGCATAAAAGTCACGGGATCTTTTTCGTTTCGAAGCCGGCATTCCTCGTCGTTCTTGGGACAGTTTTCCAAGGCAAAGAATATTTTTTTTACTTTTACCGATTTAATTGTTCCGGAATCTATTTCGGGAAATTCGTAATCGAAGGAGTACTTGATCCGGTTTGAAATTCCCAAGTTTATGCCGGCGTTATAAATTTTATATTTGATCCCGTTCCAAAATCTTCTAAGAACGCCTTTTTTCTCTTTATTTAGGCTGGAGTCCTCGAAGATGTCGGCGGCGTCGTAACTGCCGACAGTG
>JBBDND010000055.1:0-1266 GCA_040877865.1 Bacteriovoracaceae bacterium
CGCTCGCCTTGGGCATTTTGTTGGCGGTCTTTTTGGTTTTCGGAATCGCTCCAGTCAGAAAAAAACTAATCACTTCTGGAGTGATGAAAGTGATGAAAAAGATTCTGCCTTCTATTTCAGACACCGAGAAAACCGCCCTTGAAGCGGGCTCGGTTTGGGTTGAGAAAGATTTTTTTTCTGGCAGGCCCAACTTTAAAAAACTGAAAAAAGAAGCTTATCCTTCTCTTAATGAAGAGGAGAAAAGATTCATTGACGTTCAAGTCAATGAATTGTGCAAACTCATTAACGATTGGGAGATTTGGCAAAACAGAGAAATTCCGCAGGATGTTTGGGATTACATTAAAAAAGAAAAATTCTTAGGCATGATCATACCAAAAAAATACGGCGGTTTGGGGTTCTCCGCTTTGGCTCATAGCGCGATTGTGCAAAAAGTTTCTTCCCGCTCTATTCCGGTGGGAGTTACGATCATGGTGCCAAATTCGCTTGGACCGGCGGAACTTTTGGTTCATTACGGCACTGAAGAACAAAGAAAGAATATGCTTCCAAAGCTTGCGACAGGCGAGGAAATTCCCTGTTTTGGGTTAACGGAACCTAGGGCCGGAAGCGACGCGGGATCAATCACGTCCGACGGAGTTCTTTTTAAAGGCGACGACGGCAAATTAAAGCTAAAGTTAAACTGGAACAAAAGGTGGATAACACTCGCCTCAGTCGCCACCACGATTGGACTGGCGTTTAGGGCAAGCGATCCCGAGGGTCTTTTGGGCGAAGCGGGCAAGGACTTGGGAATCACTTGCGCCTTGATTCCCGCCAAGGCGCCAGGCGTTGTTGTCGGCCGCAGGCATGATCCGCTGGGAGTTCCTTTTTATAATTGTCCGACCCAGGGAAAAGACGTTGTCATTGATGTTGAAAGTTGCATTGTGGGCGGAGAGAGCGGTATCGGAAAGGGCTGGGGCATGCTTATGGACTGTCTTGGCGCCGGGCGCGGAATTTCCTTGCCATCCCAAAGCGCGGGAGGCTCGAAACTTGCCTCAAGAGTTGCTTCGGCTCACGCGACAGTCCGCAAGCAATTTGGACTGTCTATTGGAAAGTTTGAAGGCGTTGAAGAACCGCTGTCTCTTATTGGCGGTCTAAGTTACACGATTGAAGCTTGTCGTTCTTTCACTTGCGGGGCCATTGATCGCGGCGTCACCCCGTCAGTGATCACGGCGATTGCAAAATACCAGACCACAGAAGCTTCTCGAAAAGTCATAAACGCCGCCATGGATA
>JBBDND010000056.1:0-6542 GCA_040877865.1 Bacteriovoracaceae bacterium
GTGCACGCATTTAAGGGCCAGCGCCGCTTAGGTTTTAGCCGCGTTAAAAAGCGAAGGGGAATCGAAAATTAATCGCGTTTATCACTTGGACAGGGGATATGAAAAACTATCTGAAAAATTTAAGAAGTTAAACGCCAAGATAAAAAGGATAAAATCATGAATGATTGTTTGTTTTGCAAAATTATTCAAGGAGAAATTCCTTCCGAAAAAATTTATGAAAACGAGAGCGTTTTTGCTTTTAAAGACATAAAACCCTCGGCCAAACAGCACTATCTTTTTATCTCAAAGTCACACACCAAGAACGTCAATGAAATGACTGAAAAAGAGCCTCAGGCTTTGGTGGACATTCATCAGGCCATAAAATCTTTTACGAGAGAAAATGGATTGGAGGAAAGCGGCTTTAGAATTGTCACCAACGTGAATAAGAACTCCGGACAGGTGGTGTTCCACACCCACTTTCATGTGTTGGGAGGCGAGCCTTTAAAAGGCTTTGGATCTTAGGCGTTTTGGAACACTTTGTTCCAATTGAAAATCCAATATTTCAAGAGGTTGGCGTTGTTCCAGAAACAAACTGTTTCGGCCATAGTGAAAAATATTCATCCATAGGCGCTTATAAATTGAGCCGGTTGGCAATTCATTCTATGTAGTTCTCAACTTTAAATAAATGCAAATTTTTTTTTGCGCATTCATTGCCTAACCCCCAAAAGCGATGACTGGAGAACCAACGATGAACATTTACACCTACACCCAACCTGAAATCTACTTAAAAGACATGCTGTCGGCCAAAAAGCAAAAGAACCCCCAATTTTCATTGAGGGCCTGGGCTAGGCTGTTAGGCATGAAAACACACACTCCCTTGCAATTGATGTTGGCGAGTAAAAGGCCAATTCCAAAGAAATACATACCTCTTTTTGGAAAATCTTTGTCGCTGTCAGAAGAGGAAGTTGGCTTTTTGGAAGTTATGATCGACCATCAAAGGGCCCGAAATCCGATTGAAAAAAATCTTCAATTAAACAAGATGAACGCGATTAAGCGGGAAAAGCTTGGAGCGGCCGGTTTCCCCAACAAACCAGCAACCGCAAAAGAAGAGGCGTCCAATGAAGACGCGGCGAAAGAGGAAATGGCGGCTCTTTATATCAAAAGCCAGAAGTCCAATTCCAGCTACAATCTTTATAGATAAACAAGTTCAAATAAAAATTGAATAAAGAGCCTTTATAGGTTCCGACTCTCTCTCTCTCTCCCTCTCTCTTGATTCCGTCTCGGCCCCGCGCTGAGGCGGAATTATTTAATCCTATTTGTCTTGCAAACCGGAAAAAATGGCGATCAGGACGGATCTTTGCAATTGATTGAAGGTGTTTAATTCGGCCATGATAAGGATGGGGCTTAACCCTATTTTAACGGTGGCGACCATTCTTCCTTGTGACGAATCAAATTCGGTAATGTTAAAATATTCTCCAAATTCAGACTCGTATTCTTTCATTATTTTGTCCTCTTTTTCCGCGCCATCAAATATTTGAGGAGTTTTTTCACCCGTGACGTAAGAGTGGAATAGGCTGGGTTTTTCATTCTTTTCAGGATTTTCTTCCCGAGCGTCGTGAAAGATGGCCGTCAATTTGACGCTGGCAAGATTTGTTTTAAGAACAAACCATAGCTCCTCAAAAAAAGAATTCCTGTCGTTTTTCCATAAATCTTTTAAATACGAAATAAGACTGTATATCTGCTCAATTGTCTTGATGTTGTTGGACAGTATCCAGCGGGCGTTGACTTTTGCGTACAGCTCTGTCAAATCGCTTGCTTCCAGAGATTCAAACGTCGCTAAGTCAAGGCCAAGGGAATCACCTGAAACGATTGGGTAGAATTTTTCTTCGCTGGCCAGGGCGCTCTGCAGGCCCGGTGGCGGGCTTTCTCCTCCAAAAAATAAAAGATTAAGGGCTTTGTCTTTAATTTCCACGGTGTCTAGCGCTTTGGATTCAACCTGTAAGGCGACAGTGTCAACTTCTTTTAATAAAAATTGGGCCTCAGATTTTATAAAGCCAATGTTTAAACGCATGAATAATATCCTTAGAAAGCGGTCAGTTATTCTTTTTCCACATTTTAACAGAGCTTATTTTAAGTTACAATATTCTTATGAAGCTCGTATTATTGTTCCTTTTTCTAACAATGGGCGCCTTTGCCCAAGATGAAAGGTATTATCGCCAAATTTTTACCGACGAGTTGTCTGAAACAGAAGAAGAACCAATTGATTATAAAGTCATCGCTTCCACCCCAGAATATTTGGTTGATATCAACCGCGACAACCGAAAAGAGAAAATTCGAATTTTAAAGAAAGACGGATTGGATTTTTTTCAAATAAAAGATCGCTTTGGACGAACGCGATTCGAGTCAAAACTGGAAGCCAAAGGACTGGACAGTCGATTGTACAAGGCCAGCCTTAAAACCATTTCGAAAAAAACTGACGCGCTCATTTTGTATTTTTATGAAGGGCATTCCGGAACGGCGGTTTTTCAGGCGACGGCGCGGCTTTATTTTCTAACCATTGAAAATCGAAGTCTGGACGATATTTATCTGTTTCGCGGGCCTGCTTTCTTTTATGAAAAGGAAAACCCGGTAGAGCGGTACGCAAGGCGCTTTTATAATGTGAGCGTTGTCGACTACAATCAAGACGGCCGAAATGAAGTTTCAATAAACTACAATAAAATTCAAAGAACCTTTTTTTATCTGCGTAAAGGACTGTGGCAAGCTTTATGACAGGCTTTATGACAGGCTTTATGACAAAGAAATGAAATCGTTTTAAAGATTAAGAGGCTTCTTTGTAGGCTTCTTCGTCTTTGTTTTTGCCTTTGTCCAAATCTTTCTTGTAGTCTGACAATCTTTTTACATTTTCAGATTCTTCTATGGTTCTTTGAACGCTATCGGCCGACTTGGTGATTCCAAACCACATGATAAAAGGCAACAAGAAGAAACTTGTCAGCACAAAAGCGGGAGTCCATTCTGTCCAAAAAGACGATGTTTCGGGGTTAAACGCTTTGACTGTGTTGCCAAACTCAAAAAGCGTTTCTGTTCCTTGGGGAGTTCTGGAATAACTTTCCGGCTCTACGCCAACAAAGTCTTCAACCGCCGGCTTCCTGGCAAACGCGCTAGCCGAGCACAAAGCGAATAAGAACAAAAAAACGACAAATCTTTGAATTTTCATAGAGTCTCCTTGTATGGCTTGTCGGCTGGAGAACGTTTTTTTTTTACTGTTTTTGGCTGAAAGGAGAAAAAGGCGCCTACTAGGCCAAAGGACGCGATTAAAGTTTCAGGCGGCGCAGCCGATATGGGATCTAAGAGAACCTGATTATAGGGTAAAAGTACTATGAAGGAATTTAGCGCAATAGCCATTTTGATGTTTGTTTTCACTCTCGCTTTGGGAGAATTCGGCTTTTGGAAAGATTTCCAGAAAACAGCCGAAACAACCCATCAATACGAGTATAAAGCATTGCATTACGCCAAAAAAATTAGACATCTTAAAAAAGAAAACGAGTCTTTAAAGTCCCAGATGGCGAGGCTGAAGTCGGAAAAAGAGCATCTAAAAATGTCTCTTGCCAACAAGAAAAGAAGCATTGCCAGCATTCCACAAAAAAACGCCAATGACCTGGTGAATTTCGAGCTTTACAAATGGAGCGCTGAAAAATTGTTGGGAGTTGGGGAGAAGGCTCTTCATTTCAAGAAATACGACAAGTCGGCCCAGTTTTACAACACTCTTATGAAACAGTATCCGGGACACGACTCAATTAACGATAAAGTTTTGTTTGAGGCCGGCATCGCCGCTTACGAGTCTCAAAAACATTACGACTGGGCCGTAGGCCACTTTTCATCGCTGGTTAGAAAGTACCCTAAATCCAAATTGTACAGGGGGGCTAAGCTGTGGCTGGCGCTTTCTCACTTTCACCAAGGGAATCATGAAAAATTCATAGCCACTGTGGAAGAGTTTCGCTTGAAGTATAGAAACACTAGAGAGTGGAAAGTTTTAAGCAAATATTACGAAGATATAGCATATAAATATAAGAAGTAGGTTCAGTATGCGCTTGTTTGCGATCTGTTGTCTTTTCATTTGCTCCAATACTTACGCCGCGAATATAGTCGGCAGAGTTTTGGAGATTGAAGGCAACGCTTTTGCTTTTGATTCTGACGGCCGTTCAAAACAGCTGGGCTTTGGCTCGCGCATTTATGATTTGTCTGAAGTTATGGTGGACGATTCCTCCCGCGTGAGCGTGATCGATTCCTCTGAAAACGTTCATCACTTGTCGGGCGGAACCTACGCGAAATTCTTTAATAAGTTGCTGGAAATAAAAAACGGCCACGTCTGGACTGTCGCCAAAGGCGAAAGTCCGGCCATGATCAACACGGTAAATTCAGTGGTGTATTTTAACCAAGGGCAGTTTATAACGTCTGTGAATAACGCCGATTTAAAAACACAAGTGTTAGCCTTGACTGGCGAGCCAAAATTGGCCAGCTCTTTGGAGCCCGGCCTTTCCATTGTTGTGCCGGCTGGCCATTTTTCCTTTATCGATCAAGACTATGAACAAGGGCTTCCGAGAAATCCCACGCGCGTGGGGTTGAACTCTTATCAAAAAATTAAGACTGTTTTTTCCGGGGTGGAAGGACTGAAGAACGAGAGCTTTGAAAAGAGTCTCTTGGAGCGGCCGTCGAGTATTGCTAAAAACATCGCTAAAAGACATGTAAGCAAAAGAGAAATAGCTTCGGTTGAAAAAGCTCCCAAGCGGGGCAAGACCATCTACATCAAAACATATTCTGGCAAGCGCAAGCCGGCTTCAGTTAATGCAAAGTCATCTGGAAAGTCACCAGAAAAAAAGCTAAGCGCCATGGATTATTACAAAGAAGTGTCTCAAACTGAAAAAAAGACTAAAAAGAAAACCGCTCCAAATTCGGCCAGGTCTCGATATTTTGGCTTTCAATTCGAGCAAGCTAAAAAGAGCTCCTCTCCAAACCGCGCGGCGCCAACGCAAGCGCGCGCCAAAACACAAGGAGAAGAGGGGAACATAGTAATTAGGACCATTACGGAAGCTGAAGTCCAAGATAAAGCGGCCCGGCTTCCCGCTTCGACCGCTCCTATCGATATTGTTGACGACATTAATTCTTCCTTTGAAAAGAGCTTAAAAAACAAGCTTAAAAACAATCAACGCCACTCCAACGAGGTTAACGAGTTGATTGACGAATTAAAGAGCTTCAACCAAGACTATTCCAAACATTATTAGCCAGTATTATTAGGATGAAAAAAAGACAAAACTCTGTTGAATTTCAATCATTTGTGGTAGAATCCTCTTAAAATTTAAAAAGAGGGTTTTATGTTTTATAGCGAAGAGCCGGGTCTCACCTATGATGATGTGTTGCTCATGCCCAATTATTCAGAAGTGTTGCCCCACGAGACCAATTTAGAAACAAAATTCAGCAAGAATATTTCTCTTAACATCCCCATCGCCTCTTCCGCCATGGACACTGTCACCGAGGCCGACACCGCCATAAAAATGGCTCAGCTTGGAGGGATTGGGGTTGTTCACAAAAATTTGTCTATCAAGGATCAGGCCAGAGAGGTGGTGAAAGTTAAAAAGTTCGAATCAGGAGTGGTGCTGGATCCTGTCACTATCAATCCCGAAGACAGCCTTTCCACTGTGAAAGGTTTTATTAATAAGCACGGTTTCTCCGGTTTTCCCGTCGTGGACGGAGAGGGAAAAATCTTGGGAATTATCACAAATAGAGACATTCGATACGAAACGGACGGGCGCAAAAAAGTTAAAGAGATGATGACCGATCGGGAGCATTTAGTGGTGGCGCCAGAAGGCGTGGGACTGGACGACGCCAAAAAGATTTTGCACGTTCATCGAATTGAAAAGCTGCCTGTCGTCGACAGCGGCGACAAATTGCTTGGAATTATAACCGTTAAAGACATTCAGAAATCCATAGATTATCCGAGCGCCAATAAAGACCAGTATGGACGGCTAAGAGTGGCCGCCGCGGTGGGAGTGGGAGAGAAAGAACAAATTCGGGCCCAGGCTTTAATAGAGGCCGGAGTGGACGCTATTATTATAGACACGGCCCACGGGCACTCTAAAGGCGTAATTGAAATGGTCAAGTCTTTAAAGGCTTTGCCCGGCGAGGTTGACATTGTCGCCGGGAACGTGGCCACAGCGAAAGGCTGCGAGGATTTAATTAAGAGCGGGGCCGACGCCGTCAAGGTGGGCATTGGACCTGGCTCTATATGCACCACGAGGGTTGTGGCGGGCATTGGAGTTCCCCAATTGCAGGCTTTGCTTGATTGTCGCGAAGTTTGCGCGAAAGCGGGCGTTCCATTTATCGCCGACGGAGGAATTAAGTTTTCAGGTGATATTGTTAAAGCTCTGGCGGCTGGAGCTGAAACGGTGATGATTGGCTCGTTGTTTGCCGGAACTGACGAGGCTCCCGGGGAGCGAGTTATCTACCAGGGCAGGGCCTATAAAATTTATCGAGGAATGGGCTCCTTAGGCGCCATGGTGAGAGGTTCA
>JBBDND010000057.1:0-6519 GCA_040877865.1 Bacteriovoracaceae bacterium
GCGAACAGAACGATGTATCCAACGCTTATATACAGTCCGGCCCGATGAAAATTGCCGGAATTTCTGCCAAATACGGCCCGGGTCAAAGGCAGCTTTTGAAAATTCATTCCCATGATCTCCATGTACACCCGCAATGCGGCCAAGCACAAACACACTAAAATAAATTGGGGATCCTGAAAAAATTCAATTTGCATCATTGCCTCACAAGCTTACAATTAGACTATGAATGAAACCGCGCAAGCCGCTCACTCTCATGTACATCTTTTCGGAGATCCGGAAGAAAACTTTTACGCTTTAGGCGTTAAGGACAAAGATTCCTACCAAGAAATTTATGAGCAAATCACCCGGCTTTGCGCCCGAGCGGACTTCCTTGCCAAAGCTCTTAAGCTCAGCACAGAGCTGGCCGTCAACCTTGGAAATCGCGGAAGCATCAACCTTTCCAAAGAGATAAAGGCCTACGCGGAAGGGCTAGGCCGGCCGGTCAATGACGTGTATTTTTCTATTTTATTGCCGGAGATAGTGGCTTCCTTTAACAAATGGCTTCCCAGTCTCATGAGTATCATACCCGGTTGCTCAAGCTTATTCGTTACCGATCCGCGGGGCAAAGGCGTCATCCATGGCAGAGTGCTGGATTACGCTTTGGCGGGCCCCTTTGAAAAATACGAAAGAAGCGCTTCTTATCATTTTAAAGACCGTCTTAAAATCTTCACCCACACCACCGCGGGGATGCCTTTTCCCGCGTTAAGCTCCATGAACGATCGCGGTCTCACCCTGGCCTTGCATTATAAACACGGAAATTACTTGGATTTAAAAGGCGACTCCATCTTTTCAATCGCCTACCAAATTATTTCTTTTTGCTCAGACATCCACGAGGTGAAAAAGTTTTTAAAGAACTATCCCAGCATGAGCCATTGGGGGCTTTATCTAAGCGACAGAAACGGCGAAGTTGCGAGCATTGACGTCAGAGGAAGAGAGATCTATCAAGAAAAATTTGATTTAAAAGAATATCCCTACCTTTATTTTAACAACCGTCCCCTATTGAAAGATCCAGCCTTTAAAGCCGCCCAACCCTATGGAGCCACACAACAATGCAAAATGCGCAGGGACTCCATCAGCGAGCGGCTTAAGGACATAAAGCAAAGAAAAGCCAAAGGCCAGATAGACGATCAATGGGCGCTTAAGACCTTGGCCTCTCCCGATTCAAAAAAAGGCTCTGCCAGCAAAGACTGGAAAATGGATGTGATTACTCCAAGCTCGCTTCAAGTGGTGGTTTTCAACAGCCATTCCATGGAAAGCTTGTCTATTCCCGGGCCGAGTCCAAAAATTTTTCAAGGAAAGTTCTTGAGCTTCAAAGACTTGTTTAACCAGCCGGAGTGGAGCCTGCAAGAGGTAAAGACAAAGGTGGACCCAAACTACATTCAGGCCTATCAGTTTTTGGCCCAGTTTCAATCGCAACTGGACGCGGGAAGAATCGAGGCGGCCTATCACAATATCCAAATGTCTTTTGAGCTCTTTGGCGACGGCGACCGGCCAGAAAGAAACATCGTCTCTTTTTATTTTTTAATTTTGCAGTATCTTTATGAAACCAACCATAAAGACTTCGCTTATCTTTACAACGACTTTGAAGAGCTGGAAGGCCAGTTGCCGGAATACTTGGAAGATCATAGAAAGCTGTTTTTAATGCGACTACAAAAAATATTAGGCCATCCCGTCAAGGCCGCTCCGGGGGACATTAAAAATCCCAATCTAAGCCGCTTATTTGATAAAGAAAGAAAGCTCAGGCCGCAGGCGATAAAAATGCTTAAAAAGTTTATTTTTCCCCGGGTTGAGATGCTGGACGTTATTTACGCTTATTAAAACGCTTTTTAAAACAAATAAGAAAGCGCCGCCACAAAGTTGAGACCAGAAATTGTCGGCTCAAATTTGTCAGCGACCGGATTCTCTTGTGTGCCCTCGGGCAAGTCGAAACCCATAAGCTTCAAATATTGATACTTGCCTTCCAAACTCAGGCCCCAATCTGCGCCCAGCCCAATAAACATTTCCAATCCGGCTCCCGCTCCGGCCCCGTAGCCGTTGACTTTGAAAAGCCCTTCTATTTCGTATTGGGCCCAAGGAGTCAAGCTTATTCCGGCGAAAGCTCCAAGGTTGAAATATTTGTTTTGAAGGATATTTTGAGAGTACTCCCCCGTCATTAAAAGCATGGTCAAAACGCTCTGATCTTTCTTTCCGCTTAAATAATCAAATTTCATTTTCAAAGCGCTTTCTTCGCCGCTTTTTCGAGTGTAACCATGCAAGCCCGCCCCGCTAAAGAAAAAGCTTTCGTCGGATCCGGAAGAGGAATCGCTTATAGTGGATAAAAATCCGTTATAGCCTAAACTCACCCGCGACTGTCTTTTCTTTTTATCGGCGTCTTTGATTCTTTCAGTTGCGGATCTGACCAAGGCCAATTCTTTATTGGTTTGTATGTCGGCCGTTTGCACATAGACCACCCTGCCCTTGTAAGCGGTGGGCAAAAGCCGGCCTTTATTGCGAGCGACTTCTCCGACGCGAAGTTTTTGACCTTTTTTAAAATAACCAATAGGGGCCGTCATCTCAACATCGGCGTAAATGAGCGCTTTTTGGGCCGAAACTTCCGCCCACTGAGCGGCCAAGGAGCTTTTAAAAGGCTGCCAACAAATCAAGGCAAGAATAAGAAATTTCCAAACCAAAGTGTTCATTCAATTATATTTTAAATCATTTGGCGAAAATTAACAGCTTGAAATTATTGGGCCTTGGTACTGAAACGGCTAAGTCTTTATAATTTCATAACCAAACAGCCTTAAAATAAAACAAATAATTTAAATGAATAAGGTTTGCATCCGATGAGAGAGATGGGGATAAAAGACAACTAGGATAAATATGAAAATTTCACCTGCGAAAATGACATCAGTAAGACTTCTATTCATATTAAGCTTGTTCGCCGTTGGCGGCTGCACTGAAGAAGTCAGCGAAAAATTAAAAAATTCGCAAACCACCATGGCTCAAGACTCTAGCTCCCTAGAGACGGTCACCCCAGCAATTAGACTAAAACACGATATGGACGAAAGTTCATCTTTTGTCACGCATAAAGGCGGGGACACTTCGGCTCCCTGTGAACTAAAAGAGCCAAGCCAAGGTTTCTTATCTGATGAATACAGCAAAACAAGTCCTACCCACACGCTAGACTGCGTAATGGAAGCCCAAGAGCTTGACCTTTATGCAGGTGGAGCTAAATTCACCTTTGAAGGTGACGACAATCTTTGCGCATTCTATGAATATGTTCCTTTTAAGTTTGTTGAAATGCCCATGGGCGACACAACGAAGGCGGTTTATAATGTCACTTGTACCGGCGAGGCGGGCGAGTGCGGAGCTAGTGAATGCGACAATGTTTATGAAGACTTTGACGGGGCTTCCACCTTTTCAAATGTTTACGCCAATGGCTCCACTCCCAGCTGCCGCTTTGACTATACCGAAGAAGAGTACGGAAAAAATTGCGATGAAGGCAATATTACTACCCATACGTACCAAATAGACAACACAATGTTTGACAGCGACAACGATGGAGATCCAGACTGTGCTGCAGTTGACCTTACCCCGGTAAAGGTCGGTCAACAGTCAAGTGAATGCGGCGGAGATCACTATAATTGCATGGGCGGGCCTTCTATAGCCGAGTTAGGCAGCGCTGAAGTTTTCTCCCACATATATAGTAATTTAAACCGAGCTCCTTTTACTGAAGCTTTTGAAATAGAAGCCCCTATTGAACGATGGCAAGCGCTTGGGCTTGAAACAAAAGAAAATCGCTATTTGGCGAATTATTCCAGCGCGATTGCAAATTCTTGTTCCAATGTCACTGGAGTTAATAGCTTTAGCGATTGGTCAACGGATTTTGCCGGACATGATATAGAGGATCTTCGCGACACCGCCCGTTATGAACCGGCCTATTTAGGAGATCCTTCTTATAATCTCAAGTTAGACGCTGATGGAAACGAGTGGGATGGAATTGACGATGCGGACGTAGATGCCATTTCTTATGCTGAAAACCCGTTTAGATCATACTACAACACCTCTCCCTACTACGCCTTTAATTGCTTGGACTCGGCTTTTGACGTAAAAGCGCAAATCAGACTATTTATTCGAGAATGGGATAGAGAATATCCCGAAAGCAATGGCTCCCGCTTTGACTTTATCACTGACTCCAACCTTAACGGCGGAGGAACCAATGCCTTTATAGATAGCACCGAATCTAATTTAGACGGGGAAGATTGGAATAATGTGACCGATTGGGACGACTTTTTTACGGCCAATGATGTGTGGTCAACCACCGGATGCTATGAAACAAGAGTTCCATTTAGCGTCAACAATTTCCCGGGCAAACTCTAAAAAAAAGGCCCTCTTGCGAGGGCCGTATTAGCTAAACCTTAGGTCAATTCATTTTCAGGATTCACCGCGACGCTGCCGTCCTCCATATAGTCTTTGACCACATAGTTTTTGGCAATTAGCGCAAATACCACGCCAAAAAACGCCATCAAACCCGCAAAGAACATAAAGAAGTGGCCGCCGTCAAAGACGTTTATTTTGGCGATGTAAGCGGTGATCATGTTTCCAAAAAACACGGTTAACAGCCACATGCTCATGATAGTGGACTTCATGCTTCTTGGGGCCTGGGTATAGGCGAACTCAAGACCCGTAATGGAGATCATAACTTCCGCCATGGTGATCACCAGGTAAGGAATTACTTGCCACAAGACATTAACGGGAATACCGTCGTCCAAAAGATATTGATAAACGGCTACAAAAACAAAACTCACCGCGGCCACAAACATTCCTATTCCCATCCGTTTCAATGGAGTCATGGCGATGCCAAGCTTTTTTTCCATAAAGGGATAAATACCAAAGGTAAAAATAGGAATGAGTCCCATAACCATGATGGGATTCAAAGCGGGAATTTGAGAAGGCAACAAGGTTGTTTGCCACCCAAAAATCCCAACGTCCAACACCATTTCTCTGGCCTGAAGCACCCAAGAAGAGCCGTGTTGATCAAACAACGCCCAAAATATGGTAATGGCGATAAATATTTTTCCCACATCCAGCGCCGCTTTAACGTCGTCCACCGCCTGTTTGGGATGAACTTTATAAGCTCCGTCCAAAACTCCGCCGCCTTCTCTTTTTCCAAAATTTTTAATCGCGGAAAGAAGCACTCTACCCGTGCCATGATCTTGCTTGCCAGTTGGCGGTATATGCACAAATTCTTTTCTTCCCAACCAGAAAATAAAAGTGGCAATGGCCATCAAAATTCCTGGAATTCCAAAAGCCACGCCGGGGCCATAGGCCTCCAATGTCCAAGGAGTTATCATGGTGGAGAAAAAGGAGCCAAAATTAATCATCCAATAAAAAAGATCAAAAACTTTTTTCAAAGCCTCTTTTTGATTGGGTTTGAATTGGTCCCCCACGTGAGCCGAAACACAAGGTTTAATGCCCCCAGAGCCCATGGCAATCAAGGCCAGTCCCCAATAAAATCCGGTTTTATCGTGCTCAAACACCGCCAAGAAGGCGTGTCCTAGACAGTAAACCAAAGACAAGTAAAGAATAGTTTTATATTTGCCCCAAAAGCGGTCGGAAATATATGCCCCGATAACGGGAAACAAATAACAAGCCCCGGCGAAAATATGGTAGTCCGCGGTGGCGTTGGATTTGGACATGAGAAAGTACTGGGTTAAAAAAATAACGAGAATCGAGCGCATTCCATAATAGCTGTACCTTTCGCAGGCCTCGTTCCAAACAATGTACTTTATTTGATTGGGAAACTTTGTCGTCGCCCCAGATTCCGAGGGATCAGCCGCTTGAGTGGTTGGCGCGTTCATCCTTTTTTCTCCTTAATCTTCTTTTTACTTTTTATTTGAGTTTTCATCAGAGTCTTCATCATCTCTAAAATTAAAAGCTTTGGGTTTTTTGCCGCCGCCCAGTTTTTTCGGCCGCTCTTTGCGCTGTTCTCTTCTTTCTTCTTTAATTTTTGACACTTCCTCTTTGCTCCTGCGCTTTACAGGACTTTTATCAGAGGAGGCTTTGGAATCTTTTTGTTCATGCATAGAAATATCAATGGTTATAGGACCGCCGGCCTTTGTTTGGCATGACAGTCTCTCTTTGGTTATGTGAAAAACATTCCCCAGTAGTCTTTTTTCCTCAAAAGGGATTTCATTCAAATGTTCTTCGCCGTCGACAATACTAATAATACATTTGCCGCAACTGGCGCAACCCCCGCAAGTCGAATTTATATGAAAGCCGCGGGCCTTGAGCTGGCTAAATAAATCGCGTTTACTGTCAACTTCAACATATTGATTTTGCGGAAAAATTTTAATTTTTGGCATAGATTTCAAACAATTCGGTTTAGCTGTTTTTCCAAACCTTCCAGAATTTTTCCTTTAAAAGGTTTTAGCATAAAAGAAAGGGATAAATCCATCGCCACCGCGTTGTCGAGAAAATCAATTTTAAGCTCAAATCCTT
>JBBDND010000058.1:0-6448 GCA_040877865.1 Bacteriovoracaceae bacterium
CAGCCAAAAAAAGTTAAGAGACTTAGAAAGCATGGTTTTCTAAAGCGAATGGCCTCTCCTGGCGGGAAAAATGTTATTAAGGCCAGAAGGAAGAAGGGCAGAAAGAGACTTAGCGTGAGCACAGGCACTAAGTAATTCGCCCTAACTGTTGGACAATTCATATCCCAAACAATTTAGACTGCTGAGTGGCAAAGACTTCGGGCACTTGCGAGCGCAAGCGGCTTTTGCCTCAAGCGGTCTTTTTTTATTTTTTCACAAGCCATCCCGCAACAATCTCGGTCATACCAGAATCGGAATTAGCGTTTCAGCTAAAACTTGCTCTGCCGTGGAAAGAAATTGGATTAAAAGAAAAATACGAGAAGTCTTTCGCAAGAGTGTCTACAAGCAACTAAACAAGGATGTTGTTATCGTGCTTAACAGGAAGAAATTTAAATCCATTAAGCAGACGAAATTAGCATTGGAACAGGATTTATTGTCGGGTTTTAAAAAGATAGTCAATTCATGACTTTTCTAAAAATCTTTGATAAAAAATCAAAAATTTAAAATCAAGGATATTAATATATGGGCACAGATCAAAAGAGAGCTCTATTAGCGGTTGTATTGTCAGGTCTTATTCTTTTCGGCTGGCAATATTTTTTTGCGCCCGCTCCGAATTATCCCTCAACCCCTAAAAAGGCGGAAAACGCCGCTGTAACCAACGCTGGCGACTCGACAGCGGCTAAACCAATTTCAGACGTCAAAAGCCCGGTGGAATCCGAGACGGAAAAAGTTGTAACAAGCTACGCTACTTTGGAAAATGAACGAAACTCCTACGTGATAAACAACGAATTGTCAGTTGTTGAAGGTGTTTTTAAGCAAACCCAAACCCGCATGGACGACTTCTTTTCCGCTGAAAATAACATGATCCAATTTTTAACTGGAGATATTTACCAGAGTATCCGTTTTAATCTTGAGCAAATTTCAGACACCCAAATTAAATTTTCCCATCCTCAACTTTCGTTGGAAGGGGTTGTAGAGTTGAATCCAAAAGGCTTTTTAGAGTATCAAATCACTTCCGCCCAACCATTTGGATATCGATTTGGTTTCAAAGAAAACCTGACAGGCGACGAATCTGGAGGGCTGTTTTCAATGGCCGTCGGCGGAGTCATAAAACAATTTGGATATTTTACTGACGATTACAACACATTTTCTATAGACAGCTCAGAGAGAGGAGAAGCTCTTTTTAAATGGGCCAGCGTGGACAATGAGTATCATTTATTCGCCAACGTGTTTACAAAGAAAACTCCCATGCTTTACAAAACTACCGAAGCGGGAACTTTTCAAATCACCTACCCTGAAAAAACCAACTCGCTGGAATTTAAACAAATTTTTACCAGAAAGGAATACGACACCCTTGGCGCTTTGGGACACAACTTGCAACAATCCATTGATTTTGGGATTTGGGCGATAATCGCGATCCCCATTCTTAGGGGCTTGCAATTCTTTTACTCTCTCATTCCCAACTATGGAATTTCGATCATTTTTCTGACAATTATTATTAGGATGCTTACTTTTCCTCTTCAATTTAAGTCATTTAAGAGCATGAAAAAGATGCAAGAAATTCAACCAGAGCTGACCAAGCTTAGGGAAAAGCATAAAAGCGATCCGCAAAAAATGCAGCAAGAGACGATGGCGCTTTTTAAAAAGGCCGGCGCAAACCCTTTAGGGGGATGCCTTCCCATGCTTTTACAAATGCCGGTTTTTTTCGCCTTTTACAAGGTATTGTATTCTTCAGTTGAATTGGTGGAAGCCCCTTTCTTTTTGTGGATCCACGATCTTTCTCTAAAAGACCCCTATTATGTGCTGCCTGTTCTAATGGCCTTGGCGATGGTTCTAAATCAAAAAATCATGCCCACCACCATTAGCGATCCGGTTCAAAAAAAGGTCATGCTGTTTATGCCATTAATTTTTGCCGTCTTTATGAAAGATTTCCCCGCCGGTCTGACTCTGTATATTTTCGTTTCAACAGTTATGGGCATGGGACAACAATTATGGGTTTATAAGAAAACCTAGGCCTGATGGATTTTCTTTACAGCGAAGACCCAATTGTAGCTTGCAGCACTGGAAACACTTCCAATTGCGCCATTGCCGTGATTCGATTTTCCGGCTTTCAAGATCTTTTTGTTTTCAATAAGTTTCTTTCAATAAGCGCCAACGAGATAGAACCTCGCAAGGCGCGTTATTGCGAGCTTCTCGACGGCTCGGACGTCGTGGATCAAGTTGTGGCAACTTTCTTTAAAGCCCCGCGCAGCTATAACGGGGAAAACATTTTAGAGCTTTCGGTTCACGGAAACGTTTTGAATGTAGAAAAAATAATAAATCTTTTTGTTTCAAAAGCCGGGTTTAGGTTGGCGCATCCTGGGGAATTTTCTTATCGGGCTTTAAAAAACCGCAAACTAAATCTGTCCCAGGTGGAGGGGTTGGACTTATTGCTCAACGCCAACTCAAATTTTTCTTTGGAACAGGGTTTTTCTTTGCTTAACGGAAGATTGCAACAGAGTTATCTTGATCTTGAAAAAGCTTTTCTAAATCATAAATCTAGCGTTGAGCTTTCTATCGATTTTTTAGAAGATGTGGGAGCAAAAGAATCTCGTCGCCAATTGGAAGAAACGCTTAAAAGTTTCAAAAATAAATTAAACCTGCTTTATTATAGAGCTCACGGGGACTCCTCCAAGCTTATAAATCCTGAAATTGTTTTGATAGGGCAGCCCAATTCAGGCAAAAGCACTTTCTTTAATTTTTTGATAAAGGAAGACAGATCGATTGTGACCGAGATCGCCGGCACGACTAGAGATTATATTACGGAAAATATCAATGTTAACGATGTCTATTACCGTCTAGTGGATACCGCGGGCATTCGAAAATCCGAAGATCAAATAGAAATGGAAGGCGTGCGCCGTTCTCTCGCCGTGGTTGAAAAAGCTTTTTTTAAAATTCTTTTGGTCAATCCATTCGCGTTTAATTTGGATTATTTGAATCTTGTTAAAGATCTCCATTTCGACCTGATTCTTTTTACCCATTTGGATCGGCCAGGATTTTTAAAAGAATGGCAGAAACTGTGGCAACATCCAAAATTTAAGGATTTTTTCCAAAAAAGCGCCGGTTCTATAGGGGCAGAAAGTAACGGTTCTATAGGGGCAGAAAGCAGCGGTTCTATAGGGGCAGTTTTTAAAAATGTTCATAATAACCAATGGTTGGCTTCTTTAAATGCCGAAAATCCAGTTCTGCTTAAAGAGTTTAATCAAATGGTAAATAAAAAATATACAAGTTTGGTCGAGCAACAACCCATATTGTTGTCGCGGCATAAACAAAAAATATTGGAATCAAAACAATTGCTGGATGAATACTGTCAAGTAATTGAAAGTGAAGAGGATATTTCTATTATTTCCTCTGAATTAAATAACATAGGCCATTGTATTTCAGAATTGATTGGTATAGTCTCGCCCGACGACGTCTTGCATAATATTTTTGATAATTTTTGTATCGGAAAGTAATTGTTCTACGTGGAACGGGCCATATGAAAAGTAATTATTTTGATATTCTTATAATCGGTGGAGGTCATGCTGGTGTTGAGGCGGCCTACATTGCTAGTCAATTTCAATCATTATCTATTGGCATTATAACTTTACCTGGAATTGGTCTGGCATCCGCTCCTTGTAATCCCAGCATTGGAGGCGTGGGTAAGGGGCAGGTTGTTCGGGAATTGGACGCTCTTGGCGGTTTAATGCCCCAGTTGGCCGATAAGGCTGGAATACAATTTCGGACTTTGAATGAGAGCAAGGGTTTCGCGGTGCAATCCACTCGTGTACAAATTGATAAAGGTCTCTATTCAAAATTTGCTGAACAAGAATTAACTAAAATACCCAATCTCCAAATTATTTATCAAAAAGTATTACGCATTTCTAAGGAGAATGACTTCATCATTGAGACCGATAGTTCCACGTGGAACAGCAAGAAACTAATCGTGACTGTGGGAACCTTTCTTAATGGAAAGCTGCATGTGGGACCAGAGCAGAAAGAGGGTGGCAGGCACGATTGCGAAAGTTCTAATGAGCTTTTGAGTTTATTTTCTCAGGTGAAAAACGCGCCAAAAAGATTTAAAACAGGAACGCCTCCCAGACTGTTAAAAAAAAGTATCGACTTAACAAAGCTGGAAGAGCAGCCAAGCGATAATTTGGTAAGGAACTTTCATAACCTCAACGCAGCCTTTGAAAGACATCTCCCTCAATCCTCTTGTTATTTAGCTAGGACCAATTCTTCAACAATGGATGTAATTGGAAAGAACTTGGAAAAATCACCCATGTATAATGGTCAAATTACCGCTGTCGGGGCCAGGTATTGCCCAAGCATTGAAGACAAGGCTAGCAGGTACCCTGATAAATCAAATCACCATGTATTTATTGAACCCGAAGGACTTGAAGAAGAAAGCATGTATCCCAGCGGCATTTCTTCATCTTTGCCCAAGGATGTACAAGAAAAAATGGTAAATTCCATATCGGGTCTGGAGCGCGCCCAAATTTCTGTTTATGGCTACGCTGTGGAATACGACGTGGTTGACACCACCGAGTTAAATTACAGTTTGGAGTACGATGATATTCCGGGTCTGTACTTCGCCGGCCAAGTCAACGGCACTTCAGGTTATGAAGAAGCCGCAGGCCAAGGTTTTGCCGCTGGCGCAAACGCCGCGCTGATTTTAACGGGGAAAACTCCGCTTCGATTTAGTAGAAACAACTCTTATATTGGCGTGATGATAGAAGATCTGATTTCTAATTTAAGAGACGAGCCATATCGCTTATTTACAGCAAGATCTGAAAATCGACTTTTTATTAGAGAGGACAACGCGATTTTGCGTCTTTTTAATGATCGCCGAAAATTGGGATTAAAGACAGCGGTAGATTTTTTCAATGATTCTTTTGTGGAAAATTATTCGATCATAAAAGAGCTTCTGGCTCATTATTTTTTGGATAATAACCACGAGTTTTGCAAATCTCATCAGCTTGATCTACCTCGCAGGATGTCTATGGCGGAATTGCTTAAACAAGCAAAACTTAATCCGGTGGAAATTTTAACCCAGTTTTTACTATTTTTAGATGTGGACGCGCCAATCTCACTGATTCGTTGCCTCGCTATCTCTAATAAGTATGAGGGCTATATTGCCAAGGCCGGTGATCACCATAAAAAACTTGAAAAACTCGATTCTATGGCGATTGACTGGAAAAAACTTATCGAATCAGAAAACATCTCCTTTGAATGTAAAGCAAGGATAAAAAAAATAAGACCCTCCTCTTTTGGACAATTAAAATTGATTGAAGGCATAAGACCCGCAACACTTGCGGCGGTTGCCGGAAAGAGCTTTTAGTGCGGCAGTTTGCAAGAGAGTACTTTGATCTTTTGGTTGGCGAGTATAAGGGCATTAACCTCACTAGAATAACAAATTTTGACGAGTTTTATAATAAGCAGATCCTTGATTCAATAGAGCCATTAAATCAAAGCCGCCAATTCAAAGCGTCAATTTTATCTACGGGACTTTTTTTAGATATTGGTTTCGGCGGCGGGTTTCCGATACTCCCGTTGGCCCATTCTTTGCCGCAAATTAAATTTTTAGGAGTGGAAACCAGAAATAAAAAAGTAAAGGTTGTTCGAGAAATAGCCAACAAACTTGGACTTTCAAATGTTAAATTAGTTCATGAAAGAATTGAAAATATTCTGATTGACGCCCCTGTGGTTTGTTCTTTAAAAGCGGTGGGGAAAATTGACGATTTTTTGAGCCGAATTAACGTCTTTGCGCCCGACGTTATTATTTACTTTTATAAAGGTCCAAATTTTTTCAAACTGGAAGAGGAAGCGCTAAAAAATGTTGTAAGTTGTTGGAATGTTGTTGAGCAACGAGAAATCACTATCCCGGGCACTGAGAAAAGATATCTTATTGGCTTTAAACCTAAAAAAGTTCCACATGGAACAAATACAATTAACGTTAAACAACTTGTCAAAGTTTCTGATATTACCTAAATATAAGTATCACATACAGAGAGGTATCAATGGCCAGGATTATAGCAATTGCAAATCAAAAAGGCGGAGTGGGAAAGACCACAACCACGGTAAATCTTGCGGCTTGTTTAGCCGCGGCTGAAAGGCGAACATTAATAGTTGACTTGGACCCTCAGGGAAATGCCAGCGTTGGTTTGGGTGTAGACAAGAACACATTTACCAAGGCGAATGTTTATCATGCCATGATAGGCGAAGAAAACATTGAAAATTGCATTTATAAGACAGAGCTCGATCATCTCGATATCTGTCCTTCAGACAATAATTTAATCGGCGCCGAAGTTGAATTAATGCAAACGTTCGCCAGAGAGTCCAAGTTAAAAACGGCATTGGAACCTTTATTAAAAAATAACGAGTATATTTT
>JBBDND010000059.1:0-6435 GCA_040877865.1 Bacteriovoracaceae bacterium
GTAACCAGGCTTCCCAATCAGCAGAAGGTTGACGTTTCCAACCGGCTTTCAAAATCGGGCCAGGGTGGAGATTTTCAACGCCTGCTTGAAAACGAACAAACTCAAAAACCTCTGCATGGAGGAATTGATATCAGCGCCCACGCCGCAAAAAGGCTTGAAGAAAGAAAAATTAATTTAGACGGGCCTGAGTATTTAAAAATTAAAGAAGCGATGACTAAACTAAGGGCCAAAGGGGCGAACGACTCTTTGGTGATAACAGATCAAGCGGCTTATATTGTGGACGTTAAAAACAATAAAGTCGTAACCGCCGTGGACAAAGGCGGCATGAGTGAGAATGTTTTTACAAAGATAGATTCAACTGTCTTTATGAATTAAATATTTGAGGTGTTGGCTGGTCCTTTCCTGGAAGCCACATTTGCGGCCTGTAGTTGTCGCAAATCCTCAAGAGAAAGTCTAGGAGGGACTAATGGGAATTCTTTCATCGTTTAACACAGGTGTGTCCGGTCTTAAAGCTTCAGGATCCAGCATGAGCGTTATTGGCGACAATATCGCAAACGCCGGCACCACGGGTTTCAAAGGCTCCCGGGCCGAATTTCAAGACATGCTTTCGAGTTCTTTAAAAGGCATCGACGGCGGCGATCAAATTGGATCAGGCACCAAGCTGGCCCACGTTACGCCCCAGTTCATCCAGGGCAATATCGAAAGAACGGAAAATATCACCGACCTGGCCATTAACGGCAACGGCTTCTTCTCCATTGACGCTCCTCAAGGCAAAGGCTTTACCAGAGACGGCGCTTTTCACTTCGACAAGGACGGCTATTTGATCAATGGCGACGGCTATAAAATCAACGGCTTTGAAGCGGATGAAAACGGCGAAATTTCTCAAAAGATGGGAAATATAAAATTAGGCAACACTACTATTCCAGCCACGGCCACCAGCGAAGTCAAGGTTTCCATGAACCTGGATTCCAGAGAACAAATTAAACAGTTCGATCCGGCTAATCCAAACAAGACCTCAAACTTTAACACCAGCTTTTCTGTATTCGACAATGTCGGCACCCAAAGACTGGTCACCGTTTACTTTAACAAGGCCGGCAACGGCGAGTGGGATTACCACGCCATGGTAGACGGCAAAGACGCGGCCGGCGGGCAAGCTGGAACACCAGTGGAAATGGGAACCGGCAAGCTTCGATTTAACAACAAAGGCGAGCTGCAAGAAGAAATTGTGTCGTTAAACGCCTTTAATTTTAACAACGGCGCCGCTCCAGGGCAGGAAATCTCTTTTGATTTTGGAGAGTCAATAGCTGAAGGCGGAGACGGAAAAGACGCCGCCACTCAATTTGGCTCCGACTCTTCGGTGGCAAGGCACACCCAAGACGGCTCTTCCGCCGCGACTCTAAGCTCCTTGTCTTTCAATGACAACGGCGTGTTGACGGCGGCTTATGACAACGGCGACCAAAGAGATATCGCTCAAATCGCGGTGGCTAAGTTTGAAAACAACGAAGGACTTTTCAAAATGGGCAAGAACTTGTTCAAGGAAACGAGAAAGTCCGGACAGGCCGCTGTCGGCAAGCCCGGCAATGACGGCAGAGGAGAAGTTCTGGCCAAGTCGCTTGAGCTTTCCAACGTGGACATCGCCGACGAGTTCATTAATTTGATGGGCGCTCAGAGAAACTTCCAGGCCAACACCAAAACAATCACCACCAGTGATCAGATGTTGCAAGAAGTTCTTAATATCAAGAGATAATAAGCGGTAGACACACAAGTTAACGGGCCTCCAAATGGAGGCCCTTTTTTTTTATGGCAAAGCGAAATGATCTTATACAAGGCCTGCTATAAAACGCGGCTTTTTGTATTATTGGAAAATTTTGTTTAAAATTTATTATCTGAATCCATCCAAAAAAGGTTAAGTTATGGAGCATTCCAGTTGTGGTGTCGGTTTTTTAGTGTCTTTAAATAGAGCTCACACTCATGAACATTTATTGCTGGGACTCAAAGGTCTCCTCAATATGGAGCATCGCGGAGGAACCGACCTAGACGGTCGCTTGGGAGACGGCGCCGGAATTATGACCGACATCCCTTGGGAGCTGTTCGAAATTGAGCCTCACTCCATGGCGGTGGCGACTTTGTTTTGTCCCCAGGACAAGCAAAAATATGAAAAATCCCTGCAAGTCTTCGAGCAAACCTTTGGCCAATTTGGGCTTGTGGTTAAAAAGTATCGGGAAGTTCCCGTTAATTTGCAAGCGCTGGGCGAGCGGGCCAAAGAAAACATGCCGCGAATCATTCAGGCTTTTATAAAAAGACCTGTTCACTGCCGCACTATGGCCTCTTTTGACAAAATGCTTTATTTTGCAAAACAGATGACCAGGGTGAATCAAAAAGAAGCGGGAATTGTCCGGGAGTTTTATTTCACTTCACTGTCCTGCCGCACGATTATTTACAAAGCTCTTTCAACCGGCGAACAATTGAGCGCGTTTTATCAAGATCTTAACAATCCCACGTATAAAACCTCCTTGGCCATGTTCCACCGAAGGTTCAGCACCAACACTCTGTCGAGTTGGGACAAGGTCCAGCCCTTTAGACTGATCGCCCACAACGGAGAAATCAACACCATCGAAGGAAACGTCTCCGCCGCGATAACCCGTGAAAAGTCTCTTGGATTGAGAGTGGACGAGCTTATCACCCACAAGGGCAGCTCGGATTCCGGCAATATGAACGGCATGGTGGAAGCTTTAAAGTATAGAAGCTCCATTCCGAATCTGGCGGAAATTTTGGCGATTATGATTCCGCCCGCCGGCTCGGATGAATCCGACTATTTTCAATTTTGGTCAAGGGCCATGGAGCCTTGGGACGGCCCCGCCCTGGTGGCTTTCTCTGACGGTAAAAGAATTGGCGCAAGACTCGATAGAAACGGTTTTCGCCCGTGTCGATGGATGAGAACTGAAAACGCGTTTTTTCTTTCCAGCGAAGCGGGATGCTTTGAGATCGCTCCATCCGAAATCCGCTCTCAGGGAGCCCTGCACGCCGGACGTTGCGTTTCCATTCATGTATTAAACGGGGAGGTCAGTTTTTCCAACCCGGACAACGCCGATCATTACAAGGACGCAAAGTTTGATCCGCGCTTGAAAGAGCTTCCTTTCATGGAGCCAAAAAACAAGAACCCCGAGTTCTTAAAAAATAGAAATCTTTTTTATTACACCAAAGAGGATCTATCCAAAGTCTTGATTCCCATGATTGTGGACAAAAAAGAGCCGATAGGCTCGATGGGGGACACCAGCCGCTTGGCGTCTCTTTCAACTGTTCACAGAACTATTTATGATTACTTTTATCAAAATTTCGCGCAAGTCACCAATCCGCCGCTAGACTATATTCGGGAAAAAATGGTGACTGAGTTAAAGGTTTATCTTGGAAGAAAGCCCAACATCTTTGAACCTAAAGAGCTGATTCCTCCCCCGGAGGCCATCGAGGCTTCCGGACCTGTCTTAAGTCTTGGACAAATGGAATACATCAAACAAGTCAGAGATTTTGACAAAGACACCACGTTAAAGAGTGAAACTTTTGACATTCTTTTTGAGCGCGACGGTGGCGTGGACAAGTTTCACGAAAAAATTGAGAGCGTTGTCGCCAAGGTGGTTCAATCTGTAAGAGACGGAGTCAATATCGTCACGCTAAGCGACCGGGAGGCGAGCTATGAAAACTTGCCCATTCCGGCCATCTTGGTTATGAGGGCCGTTCAGTTGCAACTCAATAGAGAAGGTCTGCGGCTTAGGATTTCTTTGATTGTAGACTCCGGCGAAGTGCGCGACGCCCATCAAGTGGCGGCGCTCATTGGTTTTGGAGCCAGCGCGGTCTGTCCTTATATGGCGCTGGAGACCGCCCGGTACGAGGATATTCCCAAAGTCTCCCACATGTTTCCCGAAGAGAGGGAGAGAAGCTTGATCAAAAGTTTGGAATACGGGCTCTTAAGAATTATGGCCAAGCGTGGAATATCTGTCGTAAGGAGTTATCAGGGAGCTGAATTGTTCACTATCCTTGGGCTGGGAGAAGATATTCACAATAAATACTTTCCCGCCCATAAGAGCTTGCTGGGCGGCCTAAATTTTGAAAATCTTATCGAGGAATTAAAAGCCCGCAGCGAGGAAGCGGTTGACAAGCCTTTGCCAAACAACTTCCTTTATAAAGAGCACGCCAGCGGCAAATTTGGAGAGCTGCATTCCATCACCTCCTCCAGGGCCCGAGGCCTGCATAAAGCTTTAAAAGAAGAATATGGCTCGGAAGAAGGATTAAAACTATTCCATGAGTTTATGGCGGCCACAAAAACAAACGCCGTTAACATTCGTCACTTGATGGAATTGTCCGGAGAGAAAATCTCCTTGGATGAAGTGGAGCCAGAGGAGAAAATTTTAAAAACTTTTGGCTGTGGGGCCATGAGTTTTGGAGCCATCAGCGCCGAGTCCCAACGGGATTTAATTAAAGCCTTTAAAGAGGTTGGAGGAAGAAGCAATAGCGGCGAGGGAGGGGAGAATCCTTATTATTTTAAAGACGGAACCACCGCTTCGGTAAAACAAATCGCCAGTGGCCGTTTTGGGGTGACCGCGGAATACTTGGTTAGCGGAGAAGAAGTTCAAATTAAAATAGCCCAAGGGGCCAAGCCCGGAGAGGGCGGCCAGCTAATGGGGGTGAAGGTCAACGCCGACATCGCCAAAGCCAGGCACGCCACGGCCGGGGTGGATTTGATTTCCCCTCCCCCTCAGCACGACATATACAGCATTGAGGACTTGAAAGGCTTGATATACGAGCTAAAACAGCTGCGGCCTGAACTCTTGGTAAGCGTAAAGCTGGTGAGCGGAAAAAACATCGGAGCCATCGCTTTGGGAGTGGTGAAAGCTGGAGCCGATATTATTCAGATTTCGGGCGGGGACGGCGGCACCGGCGCGGCGGCTTTAATGTCCATGCGTCACGCGGGTCTGCCGTGGGAAATAGGGCTTTTGGAAGCTCATAGAGTTTTGCACGCAAATGATTTGCGCGATGAAGTTGTTTTGCGAACCGATGGCGGATTGCAAACCGGAAGAGACATCGTCATGGCCGCGATTCTTGGCGGACAGCAGTTTGACTTTGGCAAAATGGCCTTGATAGCTCAAGGCTGCATTATGGCGAGGATTTGCGAGAAAAACACATGCCCCGCCGGCATTGCCACCCACGATCCTAAATTCAAGGCCCGTTACAAAGGCTCGCCGGAAGACGTGGCGAATTACTTGCGTTATTTGGCGCAAGATGTTCGCGCCAACTTGGCTGGCATTGGCGCCAAGAGCTTAAATGAAATTTCCGGCAGGCTGGATCTTTTAATTCCAAATGAAAAATATAAAAGCTTGTTGAAGACTTTTAATTTAAATTTGGATTACTTTATGGGAACACGTCTTCCTCCAGTCAGCGCGAAAATTTCTGGGCATAAGAAGGCCAATCGTTTAAATGAGAAGATTTTAAAAGACTACAATGCAAGCGAAGGAGCCGAGTTTAAGAAAGAGTATCAAATTAAATCCACCGACAGGGGCATTCCCTCCACTCTTGCGGGAAGCTTGGCCTTGCAGACGAGAAATCGCCGGCGAGAAAACGGGGATTTTGAGCATGAGCCACAGATAGAAAAAAAGTCCCATCTATTGTTTAAAGGAAGCGCCGGACAGGGATTTGGAGTTTTCAACTTTAAAGACATGAATCTGCGGCTGGAAGGCGAGGCCAATGATTCCTTGGCCAAAGGCATGCAGGGAGGAAAAATCACGGTGACCACCGCAGAAGAGGCCGACTTTGATTGTTCCCGCAATGTGTTGGCGGGCAACGCCTGTCTTTACGGGGCCACAGGCGGAAAGCTTTTTCTTCACGGACTGGCCGGAGACCGATTTGGCGTCAGAAACAGCGGGGCTTTGGCCGTTTGTGAAGGGGCGGGCCTTCACGCCTGCGAATACATGACCGGCGGCAAGGTCCTTATTTTGGGGAGGGCTCTGGAAAATATAGGAGCGGGCATGACCGGAGGAGAGCTGTTCTTGCATGGAAGCAATAAGCAACATATTAACGAAGATTTCATCAAACGGGTTCCTTTAACGGACAAGGACAAAAAGTTTTTGAAAAACACTCTTAAAGAATATGTTGAAGAGACGGATTCGAAAGTCGCAAAAAAAATATTAGACAATTTTGAATTGGGATTGGAACATATTTATAAATATGTTCCGGTTGGCGCTTAAGTCCTTTTAAAGGTCTTCAATCAACAAGTTCAAGTGAGAGTTAAATCGTTCCAGCAGATCTTTGCCGGGAACAAGCTGCTCGTGGGGGATTCCCGCCAAGTCAAAAAGCTTCTTGGCCATTTTATTTGTCTCATGGCTGTGGTGCTTGTCGCTTAGGTAAACGACTTTCTTCACTCTGACGCTGGCCAAGAGTTTTGCG
>JBBDND010000060.1:0-6427 GCA_040877865.1 Bacteriovoracaceae bacterium
AAGTATTGAGAGTGAAAAAACGTACTATAGCCGTTTGGAAGAGTGGCGTTTGAAGAAGCGCCGGAGATGGCGCTGCCATTTTGTTAAATATAAGAAATAAGTCCGTCCAAAAGAGCGCCAACCGAGCCATAACTTGCCAAAAGATTGTCCACTTTTGTTTCATCGGCAACAATACTGGCCGCCTTTGCGTCCAAATCATTATCGTCCGTCGGGTCCACTCTTATGGCCGCTTCCCCAACAACTTGAACATTTACCGAGTTATTGCCTGTCACCTGGATGTCAACGGCGTCTAGGATGCCGTCCAATCCAGAATGATCAGTGGCAAACGCCGTGTTTATCAAATCCACATTGCTCACATCAGCGTTTTTAGTGACCGCCTTGATAACATTTTCTAAGGCGTTTCTCACTTTGCCTTGAGCGGTTTGAATATCATTTTTGGTAAAATTCGCCACCTGACTAAACGCCGTGTCAGGATCCGCGTTGCCTAAAACATTTGACGAAATTAAATGCGTAATGGGAGTAACATTCACAATGCCTCCCACGTCCTCGTCATCAGCAACCGACAAAATGTCTACGGATTTGCCGGCCGCGGCGCCTTTGACTCGCACGACATAAGGCCCGCCACAATCTCCCATGGCAATAGACCACTTTCCAAAGGCGTCGGTAAGTCCTTTTTTCAAACCGTTGTCTCCGCCGGTTTTACAGTTCACTCTGACAATGGCGTTGGCAGCTGGAGCACCTGTGGCCGCCGTCCCTGTCAACGCTCCGCTAATAGGAGAAGGAGCCGCGTTTGACGAATCTCTCAATTCAACTTCTGAGAGCCCTCCGCCGCCACAAGCGGTAAATAAAAATGTAACAAGCAACAACAAGACAAAATTTTTCATCATGATTTTACCTCAAAAGGATGATTCGACTTCAAATTCTTATCGATATTCTGAATAAGATATTGAGTTAAAAATTTAATCTTCTTAGCCTGCTCTAGTTGGCCAAGAATTTGCACAACTTAAGCCCTGTAAGGTGAAGAGTTTTTAACTTTAACAAAGGATGGAGATATGAAAAAACTATTACTGATCGCTATAGCGGCCACACTGACCGGTTCAGTTTTCGCGCAAAATGAAAAACACATGATTCAATTTTACGGATGGGATAGCGGCAGCCGCGGCCAATCGGTGGATCTGAGTAGAACTTCAAATGACGCCGATCAAGAAACAAACCTGACAAACGTCTCTTTGAACTACGCTTACGCCCTCACTCCGGCTTTCCAATTGGGCGCCACATGGAGAAGTCTCCAAGGTGAATTTGTTGGCGCGGATGTGGACGCAAGCACCATAGGTTTAAACTTTTTCTGGAATCTAGAAGAAAAACTCACCGACACTCATGTATTAGGATTAAGATACTGGGTAACCAATTATAACGAAGCTTTAAGCGCTGGCGCTTCCGAGGACTATGTGGCCGCTTCTGAAGACGACACAATTACCGACCTCGCTTTTGAGTATGGATACCGATGGAAAATTGGCTCCGGCTGGGACTCTACAGTGACCTTCGCTCCGTCAGTCGCTTACGAAATCAGCACATTTCAACCTGATTCTGGAAACGATGTTGTGACCAGCAACCTTTCTTGGAACTTTTTGAAGTTTGATCTCTTATTTTAATAAGACCTCGCATGCGAACATAAAGGGACCCTTTCAGGGTCCCTTTTTCTTCCCAAAAGGTGCCAGGAGTCTTCCTGCAAAAGATTCTTTTTAATTTTCACGATATCGAGATATATACAGCAATCGAAGTGGAGAAGGAATTCGCCGACATCCATAAAAATTTTGTTAAGAAAAACGCCGCTTAAACCAAAAAATTTCCATTCTTTTCGATTTTTCTTTGCAATCTTCTTGATATTGAATGGGTTGATAACTATCTGATAATAGATTTATTCAACACATGCAATGGAATCAAATATTATACAATGTTATATTAAGGTATGAGCGGAATAAAAACAAAGATCCGTAAAATATTAGACGGAAATTTTGCATATAGGGGAAGCCTATGAGCCTTTACCAAACAACGGATGAGCAAAAGGTTCATCTTTATAAAATTGCCACATTGATGGAACAAGCCGGCCTTCCCAGCAAATTTATTGCCAGCGCGGTTGAGATTGGTTGCTATTACGAAGGTGTTTATAACTTGTTTGAGCTATGGGACGAGGAAGAAGATCAGGATGAAAAAGCTCAAATCATTTCCGACATCCAGGAGGAAATCGACGAGTACGCGCAGCAACCTCAAAAACCAGTCAAAAAACCTTATATAAAATACTCCGACCTGGACTTAATCGCTAAAAATGTCACGGGATTTAAGGCGCACCTAAAGACGTTGGTTGACCAGTGGGGCGGCGTCACCAAACTTGCTAAGGCCACGGGAATTCCACAACCGTCACTCAGTCGCTTTTTTAATACAGGCTCTATGCCTAGAAGAACCACTCTCTATAAGATAGCCGACGCTTTAAATCTTTCAGAAAAAGAAATTATTACTGATTGGGCCGCCTAGAAAACGCCCCAAAAGGTGCCAGGAGTATTTTTGTAACACGCTACTAAATCCAATACCTTAGATTTGATTTGCACGCCTATTGATCTAGATTTCGAATTCTGCTAGGATATAAAAACATAATCAGGTGGAGACGCGCTGTGAACGCGCCTCCTAAATCATCATCTGATTAGTTTTAAAATGGCGACAATAAGTTGCAAGATTAAACTAACCAGAGTCAAAACCCTGATCATGTCTTCCATAACAAACCTCTTTTGCAAAAGGCTCCTCTTCATTGAGGAGTCATGGAAGAATGCTCTTTTCTTAAATGTTTTGATCTGAATTGAAGATGATTTTTAGATAAGAGATAAATGAAATTTCAGTCTTGAAACGTCCGCCTAAATCTCCAACTGATAAAGACTCATGATCCCTCTAGCGTCATAGAGAAATTTTTCCGAGTCTTGCGCCTTAATGGGAGCTCCGATGCCGACAAAAGACAACGCCTCTTCTTGCCCGTTGTTTTCAAAATAAAGGGCGTCCTTGCAATTTTTAATCAACGTCGTTTCATTATAATGCAAATGCTCGGTGTACTTGGCCTTTTCGAAGTCTGGAAACACCCGGCCAACAACCCGTTTCATCAGCTTTATCTTCTTGGCCAACTCTTCTTCGTTAACGTCGTCCAAGTCGATAAACATCATGGATTTAAAAATCTGTTTTTGGTTTTCCGGATCGTATTTGTCAAAATCAATGATGAAATATCCCCACTCGTGGGTGGCGCTTTGAGGCAGTAGGACCGTGCCCTGCTCTTCATAAATTTGTTGGGCCGCTTCAAAGTGGACGGTAAGGCCCACGCGCTCTTCAAGAGCGGCGCAATAGCCCGCCACCGCGTCGCTCAAGTCGTTTTTGTTTTGCGCCAGCTTGTAAAAAGCCTTGGGACTGTCGCACCAATAAAGCTTCTCGCATTCAAGATTTTCCCGTTCGCCGGTTTCTAGAATAAAGTTGGTTTTTTCCACCAGGTCTTTTGGCTCCGTTTTTTTAATGCCGCTTATGTACTTGTTGATTTGCGCCGTTCGCAAAGTCTCATCCAATTCATTCCACTGCTCGGTGGTAAAAAGGTGTTCTTTTTTCATGTGAAAGTAGGAGTCTTTGAAAAACTCCTCGTCCTCCATAAACTCATGGGGCTTGGCGCGGCCGTCCATTTCATGAAACTTGGCGTCTTTATAAAATCTGACTTTTGACTGGCTTGGAAAAATTTCAAGCCGCGGATTTAAATCGTTTAGGTTTTTAGCGCGGTCTTCGTCTCTAATGGTGTGAAGCGAGCACTTCCACTGATTGATAATGTCCTGCTTGTCCAACGGATTTCTGCAAACCAGCTTGACCGCCTCGTCTCCATGCTTTTGTCTAAGTTTGAGATAAACAAGCGCGGCGAAAGCGTTGTCGCCAACCACGATATGGGGGATATATTGTCGTTTGTCCTCTTTACGAGATTCTTCTTTGAGCTTTTTAAAAGCTCGCAATCCAAATCCTGACATTTGCTTGGCCTTTTTTTAGTTACGTTAAGTTACTTAATGGCCAGCTTGTCTCCGGGCAGAATCATTCGTTTTTTGACCAATGAATAATTGGAGCGAATAATCGTGTTGATGTTGACGCCGGTCTTGCTGGCTATGCCCCAAAGAGTATCACCTTTTTTAACGATGTAAAACTGTTTTGGTTTTTCAATATGCTCTCCGCGGGCTCTGCCACGCTTGATCCAGCGATTATAATTTCTGCGTCGAACAACGCTTTTGCGAGGTTTTTCATAAAGATCCGCGTAAAGGTGGTTTTTCCGAGGCCTGTGATTTTCTCTAAAAGGCAAGAAAACCGCGGTTTTTGGAAACAATCTCTTCTTGGGATTCATGTCGTTGATTTGCGCCAAAACCTTGGATGGAACCTTAAATTTTCTGCCCACATGATACAAGGAAGCGTAGCCTCTTAACTGATAGATCTTATAGTCGGTGGCTTTGACAATAGACTTGTCTTCCAGAGCTTCCCAAGCGTCTTTTTTTCCAACCGGCACTCTCAATATGTAATTTTCCATTTTCGGAGGCGTCTGCCAACGAAGGATTTCCGGATTGTACTTTTTCATCTCGTCAAAATCGCTGCCCACAACTTCGGCGACCTTGTACAGGTCGGTGTTGCCGGGAACTTCGATTTCTTGAAAGTCCAAAGGCTTTTTGAATTCAATGGGCTCAAAGCCAAAGGTTTTCAAGTTCTTGCCAATAATCGCCAGCGCCATAATTTTAGGCACATAATTTTTTGTTTCGGCTTTTAAATATCTTCCTCGTCTGATTTTCCAAAAGTTTTTAGTTCTGTACCTTCTTATCGCTCTGCCAATCTTGCCTTCTCCGGCGTTATATCCCGCCATGGCAAGTTCCCAAGAACCAAACAATTCATGCAGTTTTTTCAAATATTCGCCGGCGGCGACGGTGGCCTTTAAAGGATCGCGTCTTTCATCCAAAAAGAAGCCCACTTCCAGACCAAACCTTCTGCCGGTGTAAGGCATGAATTGCCACGGCCCCACCGCCTTGGCCCAAGACCTGGCGTGATTGGCAAAGCCGCTTTCGGCCATGGACAAGAAAATCAAGTCCCTGGGCAGTCCTTGTTCGTTAAGAATCTTGGACAATACAGGAGCGTATCTGCCCGCTCTCTCGGCGTATCTGCGATAGAGGTCTTTGCCTCTGCCGGTAAAGTAATTGATCCATTTTTTGGTGGCGGCGTTATACACCACGGGAATGTCAAAGTAATAATTTTGCAAATTCAAGTGCTCGGCGCCGTGCAAATAAAAGGTCTCTTTGTCCGAGTTTTTTAACTGCTCGTCACCCACAGATCCAACAACACAGCCGGCGCAAAAGTCTAAGTCTTTTTCAATCAAGTGTTTCTGTATCCGAACAACTTTGACTATTTTGGAATCATTTACCTTTTCAGAGGTTTGGGCAACCTCTCGGCTGGCGCAAGAAGCTAAAAATCCGACAATAAAAATAAGTTTGAAAAAATTAAGAGCCATGAACTCGACCTCTCCTGATGGTACTGGCGAACAAGCTTAGAGCTTGAAAACACTGACTTTTATCTTCGAATAATTAATCGAAATTGTCATCAACTTAACTAAAGAAACTTAAGTAAAAAGTTTTCTTATAGTCTAGCGCGCAACTCGGTTTAACGCCGGCCTCTTTGCTTTTAAAGACATTTAGAAAATTCTTCCTTTCCCAAATATCCGGGCCTTATCCGTGAGATAATTCTACCAAGAAACACAACCGCAAGCAGGGCCATGAACTATTTTTCCAGCGCCTTTTGGGCCATTATCTTATTTACTCTTAATCTACAGGCCAAGGTGGAGCCTCCCAATTATGACTTTAGCTTGGATCAATTGGCGGTGTTTATGCCGGGAAAAAAGCTTGTAAAAATACAAGAAAAACACGGCCAGGGAGAAATGATTAAAAGAGACGGCGCTTTCGCCGTCCATAAATTCTATGTGGCCCACATCCGCTATAAATTTCCCGTTTTAGTCCAAATAAAAAATGACGAGGTCACTGATTTCTACGCCCGGCTGCCCGCCTATTTTTTGCACGACATCTTTCACCAATCTCTCATTAACCGCCTTGAGGCTCAAGACGCCTATTATAAAGTGGAAGAGCAAGCGGTGTATGTATGGAAAAACCGAGACAAATTGCGCCATATCTACTCGGGAGCATGCTCTATCACCTGCTTTCCCATCTATTACGCCGTTCTTCCCGAAAAACCTGAAAAAGGACTTGTTCCGCTTATTCAAAGCATGCATGAGCAAGCCGAGCCAAAACTGTCTAAAGATTAGGCGCTCTTCGTAAAATATGTTGTTTCTGGGCGATTATGACGTGTTAATTTCTGAGCCAAAGTGTCCTACTTG
>JBBDND010000061.1:0-1239 GCA_040877865.1 Bacteriovoracaceae bacterium
CGTCCTTGTCCACGCCTATGTCATCATTGACAAGATCGGAATCACCGGAAAAAAACCAAACAAACCTGCCGTTAATGCTATTGCAGCCTGGTGGTTTGTCGTAAATTGGGTCGCTGTCGGTATAAGGATTGCTGCCACTGTCAATTTTAAAATAAGAAAGCATTTGAGCCGCCGCTTCGCCGTAAGCCGCGTCGGTGGTTTGGGAAATGTTTTTTTCATAAATAAGCTTGGCCGCTATATTCATTGCCCCGCGATACTTTTTCACCGATTGTCTTTGGTTGACAATATATTCGTTAAAAATTTGAGCTAAATTTGTGGGGGTTTGATAAAGCCCGTCTGAAGACATTAAGGGGGCGTACAAGGCCATATCGTAGACCTTGTGTCCTTGCACGTTTTCTGGATTCCGATCGCTAATAACTCCGTAGGAATCAGTCCCAATCTGTTCGTTGACCACTTCCGGACTGGGCACCAGGTAATTGTTCACGTCATAAAAGGTGGGGGCGCGCGAAAGAGTTATGGCGTTTTTAATATTGTCGATAGAAATCTGGCCGGTTGATCCCAAGCCTGACAACTTGCTTTTTAGATTTTTAAATATGGCCTGATTATAAAGTCCGGCAGCGCTGTCAGGAGTGTCGTTTTTTCCGACTGGAGTTATTTCTTGAGTGGGGCTTGCGGAAAAATAATTAGAAAATTGTTTGGGCGCTTGGTCGCTTCCAGCGTTTGGATAATCAAAGGGAATATTGGGAATGCCATAAGTAATTTCTTCCCCTTGAGCATTGCCTCCAATCGCGGAGGAGTCATCCACCAACCAGAAAGGGCCTGCTGAACCGACATAATCCCCTGGAATGGGCATTCCCGCTTGGTACTCAACTCCGTTAGGGCCGACTGAGGCTGGATTGCCAAACCGGTCCACTGGAGGAGTATTTTTCATTCTACTGATATAAGGACTGGATTTAGTAAAGCTGCCAGATGCTTGTCGGGCCCTGACCTTCTCTGCGTGCTCAACATTAAAGAGCATGGGACCAATCCTGCCGCCAAAAGGCTTGGCGGCGGCAAAAGCTTTTAAGGTAATGTGATTGGAGTTAAAAGGATTAAAGAGTCCCACAAACTGGCTTTCTCCCTTGACGGCGTAATAAGTCAATACATCAGGGTTTTTCACAAAGCCCAAGGGATAGCCGGGAACCGGCATGGCGACTTTGGTGGCGACACATTCGGCTTCGGCGCCGGCGCTGATGGAAT
>JBBDND010000062.1:0-6365 GCA_040877865.1 Bacteriovoracaceae bacterium
TTTAAGCTCGATCCATTCAGACCTGTTGCTGGTCGGGACAAAGCTTTGCGCTTTTGCGAGCAAATCCTTCGATGTCCTTTTTAAAAGGCGCCGCGCCATAATAAAAGCGACAGAGAGATTGATAAAGTTGTGCTCGCCGGTAATGTTGTCGTTTAGTAGGCAAAGTTCCGTTTTTTCAAAACCTTGTTCCAGCCTCAAAAGGGCGTGATCAAAGCTGGCATTAACTTGGATGTCGTTGCCATCATCCTTTCCATAAGCGATGACGTGTTTTTTCTTTGGCAATTGACTTAAAAACTGGTCGTCTGTGTTGAGAAAAAAGAGCTTTGACGCCCAAGAGCTGTTGTCAATCGCCTCGTATAGAGAGCCCTCTTCTTTAAAGACTTCTTCCCGAGAGCCGAAGAACTCCAAGTGGGTGTCTCCGATATTTGTCACCACTCCGATATTGGGACAGGAAATTTCGCAAAGAAAGCGGATTTCTTCCGGATGGTTGCTCCCGAGTTCCAACACGCAAAATTTGGTTTTAGACTCGATTTGCAACAGTGTCAAAGGAACGCCGATGTGGTTGTTATTGTTTTTTTTAGTGCAAACAGTTTCCGGCTCAAAAGACTTGAGCAAATGAAACAGCATTTCTTTTGTAGTGGTTTTGCCGTTAGAGCCGGCAATGGCGATAAGTTTTCCGCCGTTGGAAACAAAAGACTTGGCCGCTAAAGAGCCGATATCCTGCAGAAAGCGAACGGAGTCGTTCACCGCCACGAAAAAATGCTTGTCTCGCGCCTGTCTGGCCAATTTATCGTTAAAAGGATTTTTTTCATAAAAAACAACCGGCGCTTGTTCCAGTTGTTCTAAAAATTTCATCGGTTTGAATTTGGCCCCTTCCAAAGCCAAAAAAGACTGGCCGGAATGAATGGTCCGGCTGTCGGTTGAAATGGAAAGTGGGGAGTCTTCCCGAACCGTCTTTCCAAACGACTCTTTAACTCCGGGCAAACCTAGAATTTCCTTTAAGGTGTTCATTTGTTAATTATCCTCTCAAGCGCTTTTCTGTCGCTATAGGGAAGCTTTTCTCCGTTCATTTCAATTCCCTCCTCGTGGCCTTTGCCGGCGATTAAAATCACCGCGTCTGAAAAGGTTTCAGCCGCCTTTTTAATGGCGGCTTCTCTATCGACTATTTTCCAATACCGCTCATGCGAAAGACCGGGCTCAATGTCTAGAAGAATTTTCTCTGGATCTTCAAAACGGGGGTTGTCGCTGGTTAAAACAACAAAGTCCGCGTTGTCGCCGGCGGCTTTGCCCATTAAAGGCCTTTTAGATCGGTCCCTATTGCCGCCACATCCAAATATGGCCACCAATTTTTTTGCTGGAAAGGACGCTCTTAATTCTTTGCAAATATTTTCCAAGGCGTTTGGAGTGTGGGCAAAATCAATAATAAAAACTCTGGCGCCGTCTTTAATCACGTTAAATCTTCCGGGAGGCGGTTGCAACCGATCTAGCTCTTCCGGTTCAAACACGATCCCAATGTCCTCAAGGCATCCCAGCGCGACTTCCAAATTGACCATATTGAACTCGCTTTTAAAAAAATCGCCAGAGGGAGGCGACGCTTTTTTTGCCAAGCTGACTCTTTCTCCAATTTGATCCGCCAACGCGCCGGCGCGCCGGGAAACGACAAAACTTTTTTTCGAGTGGTTAAGCAGGCTTTTCTTGACTTCAAAGTATTCTTCCAATGAAGAATGGTAATCCAAATGGTCCTGTGAAAAACTGGTCCATCCAATTGAGGCAAAGCTTAGCCCCGAAAGTCTGTTTTGAGCAATGGCGTGACTGCTCGCTTCAAGAGCGCAAACCTCGACTTCCCGGCCGTATTCAAACAAAACTTTTCTTAAATCTATAAAGTCTGGAGAGGTTAAATTAAAGTCTTTAACTTTTTTGTCGTTTAAACACACGCCTAAAGTGCCAATAGTCAGGACTCCCGCGCCTTCTGCGGCCAAGAGTTGTCGAATGATATCTACAGTTGTGGTCTTTCCGTTCGTGCCGGTGACGGCGATAATTTTAAGGTTTGCGGGAACAGGATAAAAAACATCCGCCAGTTTAAGCCGCAATTCAAAAAATTGTTCTTCAGACAAAAAATAACAGTTTCTTAACTTTAAACTGTTTAGAGCGAAGGAGGTTTTAGAGGCTACAATTAAAAGGCCGTAATTGGAGTTTTCGGCTCTTTTTTTAAAGTTTTCAATCGACTCTTTTTCAGTCGCGCCCAAGCGATAAAACAAAACGTCTGTTGGCTTTGCGGCCTGAGCCCTCCACTCTATGCCATGGATTTTCTCCAGCGCGTCGGCGGGAAGCCCCATGTCTTTAAGCGATTGCTTCAATTTATTCATAAGAAGGAGCCTGAAACTTTACGCGCATAACTGTGTCCGCGGACACTTTAGCGCCCGCTTCAGGGTGTTGCTCTGTCACAATGCCAAAACCGCTATGGGAAAACTTCAAGTTTAAAGACTCAAGAATATTGCGGGCGCTGGCCTTGTCCAAACCGATCAAGTTCGGAGCATAGCCTTTGTTCAAGCTTCTCTTAGAGCTGTATTTAGCGCTCAAAGAATCCATGTTTCCAAAAGAGCCGGAATCTGTGTTGGCAAGTTGATTGTATTCTTTTCGCTTATAGAGGATGTTTTTAACAATTTTTTGGAAAATTGGAGCCGCCACGGCGTTTCCATAGTAGCCATTTGTGGGGTTGTCCACATAAACAAAAACCACGAATTTTTTTTCAACATTGACGGGAAATCCCACAAACGCGGAGACATAACCTTTATAGCCTCCGGCGCTGTCAACTCTTTGAGCGGTGCTGGTTTTTCCGGCGATATCGAAATGATTGATTTGCGCGTTGGATCCAGTGCCTTCTTTGACGGCTTTTTCCAACATCTTGGAAAGAATCGAGCTGGTTTCCCGCGACAATATTTTTTTTGATTTTACTTCTTTGGGATCTTTCACTTTTAAAATGGTTGGCCTGACATAACGACCGCTGTTGGCTATTGCCGCGTAGGCCGCCAACATTTGAACTCCCGTTGTGGCCACACCTTGCCCAAAACTTATATTGCTCAATCTAATGGGCGGAACGTTCGAGCGTTTGTCCAATATTCCTCGCGATTCTCCGGGAAGCTCAATTCCCGTCTTGTCACCCAAGTTAAATTCTTCCAAGGTTTCCTTAAGTGTCGGAAAGGTCACGTCAAAAGCGATTTTAGTCGTTCCAATGTTTGAGCTGTGCGCAAGAATGTCTTCAACCGAAAGCCACTCGTACATGTGATTATTATCGCTTTCAGAAATAGTGTGTCCCCCAATTTTGAGTTTGCCCTTTTCGCAGTAATAATTTGTGTCCGGTTTAACGATATTGTTTTTTAGGCCGGCGGCGATTGTAAAAGTTTTAAAAACCGAGCCCGGCTCAAAAGGATCGCTCACAAAGGAGAGCCTTATATTGTTTTTGTCCTTGTTTGTGATCTTATTCGGATCAAAACCCGGATAATTCGCCATGGCCAATATCTCGCCGGTTTGAGCGTCCATGACCGCGGCTCCGCCCATTTGCGCTTCATGCTCCTCGACGCCTTCTTTCAAATATTCTTCCAGGTCGGCCTGAATGTCTTTATCGATAGAAAGCAAAACGTCTTGGGACTTGCTTTCAACAATGGCGCTTTTCAATTTAACAGGCCTGCCCTTGGCGTCCTTGAAATACTTGTGTATCTGGGCTTCTCCCTTTAGCATTTCGTTGAAACTGTACTCAACCCCGGCCAAACCTTCGTTGTCCAATCCCACAAACCCAAGAGTTTGAGCCAGAAGCTCGTTGTTTGGATACATTCGCGCCGGCTGCGCTTCGATAAAGACTTCTTCCAAGCCTTTTAGTTGTTTGACCTGTTTTTCCTTGAGCTCAACTCGCCGGGCGATCCAAGTGAATTTTCCGCGTTTTTTAATTTCTTTTAACAAGGATGACACGTCAACTTGAGGCAAAACCTTCTTTAACAAGGCCAATTCTTTCTTAACTTGGACCATGTCTTTTCCAAAAGTAAAAAGATTATACTTTTGCACGTTTATGGCAAGGGGAGCGCCGTTTCGATCCAAAATATGTCCCCGTCTGGGATAGATTTTCACTTCTCTGGCGATTTGACTGTGGGAGTACGCCAAAAGCTTGTCTCGATTTAACACTTGAACGTAGAACGCTTTAACCACCACAGCGGAAAACAAAACCAAAAAAACGACAAAGGTAAAAATTATTTTAGACTTCATTAACTCACGGTATGATTATTATATGGTTTTCATCAGGCTCTTTTAAATCAAACTTTTTTGCAAAACCTTTAAGATGTTTGACTGATAACATTTTCGCTTTGTCGGCTTTTAGCTCCTTGTTTTCAATTTCTTTAACTTTTAGAGCTTTGGAAACTTCATTAAACTTGTAATCCTGCTCGATGCCTTTCATTCGAATTAAAACAAAGAGAATGCCCAGCACCGAGAAGATAAATACAAAAGGAAGAGTTTGGGACGTGAAAACGTATTTACTGAAAAAAACCTTAATCTCGTTTTCTTCACGTTTTTTTATAGTTCTTCTTTTTCTTGCCGCCAAAATCAATCCCTCCTGGATCTAGTTTCTTAATGGCCCTTAATTTCGCGCTTCTAGACCTGGGATTTTCCTTCAGCTCTTCTTCAGAAGGCGCAAGTGGCCTTTTTGTTAATATTTTAGCAGCATTTTTGTCAGTTTGGAAAATTTCTTTAAAAGTCCTTTTCACAATCCTGTCTTCCAGGGAGTGAAAGCTAATGACTTGCAAAACTCCGCCAAAGCCCAACAATTCATACAGTTTTGGTAAGGTATCGTTTAGCGCGTCTAGTTCTGAATTTACATAGATTCTGAAAGCCTGAAAGGTTCGCGTGGCGGGGTGGGTTTTTTTGTGTCTTAAGTTCGAAGGGTAGGCGTGAAAACAAATGTTTTCCAACTGCTTGGTGGAAAGCAAGGGGGTTTGAGAACGTTCTTCCACAATTTTTTTGGCGATTCTCCTTGAAAACTTTTCTTCCCCAAACTCAAAAATCATATTTGCCAGCTCTTCTTCGCTTAAATTGTTTGCCGCCCAAGCGGCGGTTGGCAGGTTTTCATTTTGATTATTCATGCGCATGTCCAAAGGGGCGTCCTCTCTAAATGAAAATCCTCTCTCAAACGAGTCAAAATGGTGGGAGGAAACGCCTAAATCAAGGAGGATGCCGCTTAGCTTTTTTTGGGGGTGGTTGTCTTTGAACCACTCCGGAAACTTTGAGAAGTTCATGTGACTCAAGACCATTCTCTCTTGCAAACCTTTACTCTCTATCAATTTTAAACCGTTTTGGAACGCCTCAGGATCTTGATCAACAGAAAATATATTCGCGTCGGGAAAAGCATTGGCAAGAGCCAAGGAATGGCCGCCGGCCCCAAAAGTCATATCGGCGAAAAAAGTCGGAGCGTTTTTGGCGACGGAACCCGTTTGCGCGCTCTCTTTAAAGATGTTCACACAGTCTTTCAACATGACCGAATAATGGGAGAAATACTTTGATTCGCTCATTCAACTCAGCAATACTTTTAAAATTTCCTGGTGGCGCGGAAGAATGGCCTCTTTTTTAGTCACAACGGCAAACTCGTTCTCTTTTTGGAACTCGACCGGTTTATTTCCCAGAGACGCCACTAGAAGTTTTATCACTTGTTGGGCGCTTTTATTGTTCGCACCCATGACCTTCATAATCTCCTCCAGGGTGCAATGTTCGGCTTTCCAGCAATCATAGTCAGTGACCATGGCGACGGTGGCGTAGGCCATGCCCGCCTCCTTTGCCAAATAGGCCTCCGGCACATTAGTCATGCCGATAACGTCGGCGCCAAAAGAGCGATAAAGCTCGCTTTCCGCTCTGGAGGAAAACTGGGGACCTTCGATGCAAATATAAGTTCCCGAGCCGTGATAATGAATGTCAGGTTCCGCGATGGCTTCTTGAATTCTTTTTCTCAAGGTTTCATTAACCGGGTAGGCGCAAGAAACATGCCCGACAATTCCATTTTCAAAGAAAGTTCTTTTTCTCTGCCCTTTAGTCCAATCAATAAATTGGTCTGGCACAACGAAATGAGTTGGGCAAAGATTCTCTTTTAAAGAGCCCACCGCCGAAACGGAAACCAAAGTGTTAACCCCAAGTTTCTTTAAAGCGTAGATATTGGCCCGGTAATTCAGCTCGGAAGGGGACAACGCGTGATTTTTCCCATGCCTTGGCAAGAAGTAGAAATTGGTTTTATCCAATTCTAATTTTAAGATTTTATCGCTGGGTTCCCCAAAAGGAGTCTCAACCCCTATCTCTTCCAGAACTTTAACGCGTTCATGATGGTACAGCCC
>JBBDND010000063.1:0-6363 GCA_040877865.1 Bacteriovoracaceae bacterium
ACGGGTTTCGCCGGCCTTGAATTCTTTTGCCAGCAATTTTTCTTTTTGACCTTTGCCCTTTTCCCAAAGAGTGATCTCCCCTCCACTTCTGGCAAGGATGGAAAGTTTGCTTGCTTTTTCCCTTTCAGTCAATTCTTGAAAATAAGCTGAGCTCTTTTTATCTGCCATACGCTCCTATCGCGCGCCGCTATGGCCGTTATGGCCGTTATGGCCGTTATGACAGTGTCGTAACTTGCCTTAAAAGAGACAAGTTTTCCAAGGCCATGCCGCAGCCTCTCACAACACATGTCAAAGGGTCTTCGGCCAAAGACACTGGAAGACCAGTCTTCTCCTTAATAAGCATGTCCAGGTTCGCCAACAACGAGCCTCCGCCCGCCAATATAATGCCATTGTCCACTATGTCCGCCGCCAACTCGGGAGGAGTTTTTTCCAATGATGTTTTGATAGCCTCTATAACTTCCGCGATGGGGTCCGACAATGCTTCTCTAATTTCGTCAGAAGTCACCTCAATAGTTTTAGGCGCTCCGGCGATAAGGTCCCTTCCCTTGACTTCATAAGTTTTAATCTCTTCATCGAAAGGATAGGCGTTTCCAATGGAGATTTTGATCATTTCCGCCGTTCTTTCGCCAATTAAAAGAGAGTATTTTTTCTTTATGTAGCTCACTATGGCGTCGTCAAACTTGTCTCCCGCCACTCTAACGGATTTGGAATAAACAATTCCCCCCAAGGAAATGACGGCCACTTCAGTCGTTCCCCCGCCGATGTCTACAATCATGTTTCCGGAAGGATCCGTAATGGGCAATCCCGCTCCAATCGCCGCCGCCATGGGCTCTTCGATCAGGTAAACTTCTCTGGCTCCCGCCTGCTCGGCCGACTCTTTCACCGCTCTTTTTTCAACCTGTGTGATGCCAAAAGGAATGCAAATAATGATTCTCGGCTTGACCATCTTGGAGCCGTTCATTGATTTTTGGATAAAATATTTGAGCATCGCCTGAGTCACTTCAAAGTCGGCAATGACACCGTCTTTCATGGGTCGAATCGCTTTAATTGATCCTGGAGTTCTTCCCAACATTTCCTTGGCTTCTTTTCCCACCGCCAAGACTTTTTGTTCGCCTCTGTAACCTTGGTGAACCGCCACCACTGAAGGCTCGTTTACAATAATGCCTTTGTCCTTGGCGTAAACCAGGGTATTGGCAGTTCCTAAATCGATCGCGAGATCGTTGGAAAACCAATCCAAAATCTTTTTAAACATGGTTTTTATCCTTACAAAATTCGAAGTTGCGTATGTAAAATGTAACACTTGGCCTTCCAGCGCGCAAGAAAAGAAAACGGCCGACTAATCCGACTAAACTGGTATGAAAAAAAGCCCGTTTTAAATTTGTAATTTACAGGTACAATGGTTTTTTTATGGAGAATAATGATGGGCGAGTTTTTAAAGTTTCCTTCCGATTTTGTTTCCGATCAGTTTGTTGAATACATTGACGAGTCGGAAGTTCAAAGCATTGTTGAATCCCTGGGACACACTATCAGCCAAAGGTACAAGGGGCAGGAGCTTGTTTTAGTAGGTCTTTTAAAGGGCAGCATGGTTTTTATGGCGGATCTGGTTCGACACATAAAAAATGTGAAAGTCTACATAGATTTCATGAAAGTGGAGGCGGTTGGCAGAAGCAAGGAAAGCAACGGAACCATTATAATCTCTAAAGATTTAAGCTCTGATATTTTAAACAAGAACGTCTTAATTGTGGAAGAAATTATTGACACTGGTCGGGCGTTAAATTTTGTTAAAGAAAGAATCTCTCAAGCGGATCCAGGAAATATCGAAATCATCACTCTTTTTGACAAACCTTATAAACGGGCCGTTCCGGTCAAAGCGGATTACATCGGAAAACAAATTGAAGATCAATTTGTCATTGGTTATGGCCTGGACTTAGATCAGTATGGAAGAAACTTTTCAGAAGTGTACTATTTAAAATATCCCAACTAATAAAACCTATATTGACTCGACCTTTTTAATGTCGTTGCTCTGAATCTTCATGATGTCCATGTCCTTAATCCATATGCCTTCACGCAGCAGCCATTGGCCGGTTATTCCCTCAATCTTTTGAAGGTTGATTAATTTGCGCTCCAGCTCCTCGCGCTTTTCAAATTTTGAGCCTTCAATCACTTGAAGTCCAAGGTTCATGCCCTCAAAAGCCAGCGTTTCGACCAAAGAAGGTTTAGAATTGTTCCGAGCTGAAAAAGTTTTTATAAACCCTTTGTCGAATTCAGCGGGGTCATCTCCCACAAAACGCAAGGTTCCCAAATTGCGTTGCTCCTTTACCAAACGCCTGCTCATCCAACTAGGCCCCCCAACATACTTCAATCCCTTGGCGTCGAAATAATTGAAGGCGGGGATAATTTGAATGGCTTCGTGAGGATAAGACGGAGCGAACACCCAGTCAAAATCAACCACGGGTTTTAAGGTTTGAATTCTTCTTATGCTTGAAGTCTTCTTTTCCAACGAATAAATTTCTTTCCACAACTCAAACTCTTCCTTCCTCTCTCTGGGGTACTTCAACCCCAACAACCTTCTTACCCACTCCCTGTAATCCTTGGCGTTTTTATCAAAAGAGGCAAGGCTTTTAACTTTGATCTTCCCTTCGTTAGACTTTCTCCAAACCTCGTTGACATACGCCTGGCCCCCTTCGCTTTCCGGATAGAGCATGGCGATTTCATTGCCGTTTTTTTCCAAAAATTCGTCTGAAAAGATGGTGGCTATTTGCGATTGAACAGAGCCCGGCACCTCTATAAGCAAATGATTCTTTTCTTCTTTTTCCAGATAGACGGGGGAAAGAGACACAAAAAGAGCTCCATACTTTCTGGCTTCCAAGTACTCTTCCTTGGCCGTTGCCGGGAACAAGCCGCCAATAATAACTGAAACGTGGTGTTTTTGAACTAAATCATGAACAAGTTTTTTTGCGACAGTGGGGTTGTTCTTGTTGTCCCGAGTGTAAAGCTTTACCGAGAGAATTTTGTTTTCGTTTAAATTTAGAGCCGTGTCAATTCCTAGTAGAGCTTTTTTTCCAAAACGCTCTTTATCCCCGGACAAAGGTAGCACAACCCCCACGGCTCCCACGTCCACCTTGGAAAAGTTGGCGATGCGATACTCAAATTCGGCGACAAAAGCCTTAACGTCCTCAAATCGGTCAAAATTTCTATCCAGCCACTTTAAGACGTCTTCAGCTCCCGCCCTGTCTCCAAAATAGTAGCGCTGCATGGCCTCTTCCGCGGCAAGGAAGGGGATGACAACGCCTTTGTTTTCATCGTTTTTTTCCAGCAAAAAAACTCGCTCAGAACTTGAGAGCTTCCTAAAACTGTCCATTAAAAGCGACTTGTATTCCGACTGGTTAACTTCCGAGAAGAGCTTTTTATCTTTAAGCAAATAGATAAGAGACGAGACTATCGCTTTATGGGCTTCTTGCGTCTGCGCCAAAATGAGTTTTAATTGGTAATACTTTTCTTTTTCCTTGGCATTGTAATACTCCGGATTGACAGTCTCCAAAACGTTAAAAGCCAATTCCATCTTTTCCATTTTGTAGTATGAACTCGCCAAGTTTAAACGAACTTGTTCTCTTAACGGTTTGTCCACCTTGACAAGATTTTTTGCTTTTACAAAATGCTCGGCGGCTTTTGGAAAGTCGGCGTTTGAAAAGTGAATAATGCCGATGAAGTTTTGCTTTTTTCCCTTCTCGGCTTCCGACAATTGAGCGCCGTCCATCGCCTCCAACTTCATGAGGGCGGTTTTTTTATCTCCGTCGCGGAAGATTGCCTGAATCCCCTCAATTTTCTTTAAAAATGCTTCAGAATAAATCTCTTCCGGAGTTAACATTTTGATATTGGAGCAGCCGATAAAAAAAGCCGAAAGGCCAAGTAAACAAATGATGATTATTCTCATGACAATCCTCGTTAGACGTCCGCTTAAAACTTTGCTCTATTTTAACGGGCATTGCCGTCGCTGTCATGAGAAAATGCCAGTCGACAATATTTATTGGAGAACTACTGAAAAAGATCTTTTACTTTTTCAAAAAAACCTCGGGACATCGGACTGTTCGTGTCTTCTAATTGGGAAAGCCTTTCAAACAACTCTTTTTGCTCGGCGCTTAATTTTGCGGGAGTTTCGACCACGATAGTAATAATTTGGTCCCCAAAACCATAGCCTCCCAAACGTTGGATGCCTTTGCCTTTTAACCTCATTTTTTTCTGAGATTGGCATCCCGCGGGAATAGACATGGAAACTTTGCCGTTTAAGGTGGGAACTTCCACTTCGGCGCCCAAAGCGGCCTGGGAAAAAGTTATCGGCACCTGACAAAAGACGTCAAAACCTTCTCTTTCGAAAAACTCATGCTCTTTAATTCTAACTTGCACATACAGGTCGCCATTGGGTCCGCCATGGCCGCCAATGTCTCCCTCTTGCGCCAGCTTTAGCCTCTGCCCTGAATCAATGCCGGCGGGAACCTTGACTGAGAGGTTGGATTTTTTCTTCACTCGCTGAGCCATCTCTCCCGCTCCGCCGCATTTTGGACACGTCTGAGAGATGGTGAAAAAACCCTGCTGTCTTCGGATTTCTCCATGACCTTGACACATGTCGCAGGTTTGCGGCGTTGTTCCCTCTTTTATGACATTTTTAACAATTGAAACTTCTTTTTCGCAACCAAAAGCCGCTTCCTCAAAAGTGACATCCACCACAACTTGAAGATCGTCTCCTCTCCTTGCTCGAGAGCGCCCCGGTCCTCTGCGTCCGCCGCGGGCTCCGCCGCCGCCAAACATGTCTCCGAACAAGTCGCCAAAAATGTCTCCAAGATCTCCGAAGTCTCCGCCAGCGCCAAAACCGCCGCCGCCAAAACCTCCGCCTTGGCCGTCGACTCCGGCGTGTCCAAATTGATCATAGCGAGCTTTTTTCTCTTCGTTCAGCAATATCTCGGCCGCTTCAGAGGCTTCCTTGAATTTAGTCTCCCCTTCTGGCCCGGGATTTCTGTCGGGATGATATTTCATGGCCAATTTTCGGTAGGCTTTTTTGATCTCGTCTTTTGAGGCGTTTTTTGCCACGCCTAGAACTTCATAATAGTCTCTTTTGCTCATAAACAACTGTCCGAATAGAAAAAAAGCCCCCTAACAAAGGGGGCTTTCCAATGATTATTATGTCTAGCTTAAACTTCTTTGAAGTCGGCGTCTACCACATCGTCATCGTCTTTTTGGTCCTGGGACGATTCGGATTCGGACGAGGCTTCTTGCTGTTCGCCGCCGTCCTGGGCTCCTTCAGGACCTCCGGCCGCGCCTTCAGCGCCTGGTTGTTGATAAAGAAACTGGGCGATGGCATGCGAAGCGTTTTGCAACCTTTCGGTGGCGGCTTTTATTTCATCCAAGTTCTCAGACTGAAGTTTTGATTTCGCCTCGGTCAGAGCCGCCTCAACATCAGATTTTTTATCAGCGGGAACTTTGTCTCCAGCGTCTTTTAAAGATTTTTCAGTGGCGAAAACAAGAGAATCTAGATTGTTTCTAGCGTCCACAACTTCTCTTCTTTTCTGGTCGGCTTCCCTGTTGGCTTCCGCTTCTTTGACCATTTTTTCAATTTCTTCTTCATTAAGTCCTGACCCGGAAGTGATGACAATGTCTTGTTTTTTCCCGGTGGCTTTGTCATTGGCCGAGACATTGATAATGCCGTTGGCGTCAATGTCAAAAGTGACCTCAACCTGTGGCACGCCTCTGGGGGCCGGAGCGATTCCCGTCAAGTCAAACTTGCCAAGGGTTTTATTGTCATTGGAAAACTCTCTTTCGCCTTGAAGAACGTGAATGGAAACGGCCGGCTGATTGTCTTGAGCGGTGGAAAACACTTGAGACTTTTTAGTGGGAATCGTCGTGTTTTTCTCGATAATTTTAGTCATGACTCCGCCAAGAGTCTCAATGCCCAAAGACAGAGGCGTTACATCCAGAAGCAAGACGTCTTTTACGTCCCCTTGCAAAACTCCGCCTTGCACGGCGGCTCCGGCGGCGACAACTTCGTCCGGATTCACGCCTTTAGAAGGCTCTCTTCCGAAGATGTCTTTAACCTTGGCCTGTATGGCGGGAATTCTAGTTGAGCCGCCCACCAAGATAACCTCGTTAATTTCGTTTCTGTCCAATCCGGAATCTTTCAAACACACTTGGCAAGGCTCGACAATCTTGTCCAAATGCTTCGAGATCATGTCTTCAAATTTTCCTCTAGTCAGGTTCAAGTTCAAGTGCTTCGGTCCTGAATCGTCAGCGGTAATGAACGGAAGGTTGATGTCCGTTGAAGTGGTTGAAGAAAGCTCGTGCTTGGCCTTTTCGGCGGCCTCTTTAAGCCTT
>JBBDND010000064.1:0-1228 GCA_040877865.1 Bacteriovoracaceae bacterium
GGTTGGTTTAAAGAAAATCGAATTGATTTTTTGTCGTTAAAGCTTGTGCTTATTTCCTGTTCAACAGTCGCTCCATTTGGAATTGAGCCGCTGGTGGCAAACTTGGCGCCCTGTTTTAGACCGCCAATGCTCAAAGCCCCGCTGGCAATGGCGTAAACGTTTCCATCGCCGCCTTTTAGCGGAGTTACTAAAAGCGTGCCCCCGGCCAGGGAGTTGGCGTCGCCAATGGAGCTGATGGTCACGTCAATTTCTTGACCGCTTCTGGCAAAAGCTGGAAGTTTTGCGGTGACAATAACCGAAGCCACGTTTGCAGAGCCGACTTCTTGGGCGGGATCCAGGCCCAAAGTGGTGAACATTTTCCTAAGGGAGTTGTTGGTGATTTCCCCTCCGTTATCGCCAGTGCCGTTTAGACCGATAACGAGACCGTATCCAATCAAAGGGTTGTCTCGCACGCCCTTGATGGTGGCTATGTCTTTTAAACGATTGTCGGCGCAAAGATTGGCGGAAATGGTTAAAGCGATTAGGGAAATAAACAGTTTCATTAATACCTCAATACTCGGATTTTTGGTTCCAAAACGCGATCAGACTTCACAGTGTCATTATCTGTTATATGCTTGCGCGAAACAAGCGCTTGGATTTCAATGTATCTTTTTGCCTTTTTGAAGACGACTTCCTTTCTTCCGCGAACTAAGAGGTAATCTCGATTAATAGACTCAATTACCTGAGTCGAAATTTTGTCATGAACTTCTTTTTCGTTAGAGTTTTCGGCTTGAGCCGCTTGAAGAGCCTCCTTATCTTCTCCCTCTTCTTTTTCATCCCCTTCTTTTTTCTTTTTGCTCGGACGGTCGGGAAAGGTTCGTTTAAGTTCCGCGGTGATGTCTTCTTTCATTTCTGTAAGAACTTCAATAATGACGATGTCGCCGCGCTTTTTAATATTGTTTGTGACGAAAAGAAAGCTCTCGGAGTTTTTACCCGACCACAGACTGCCGTCGTCTTGATTGTCTCTTAAGTCTTCCGCCCTCGCTCGCCTGGAACCGTATTGGCGCTTTACTTTGGGGTAAACGTTTCTTTGTTTAGAGGCGGCCGGGTAACCTCCAAGGGTTTTAGGGTTTTGAATAGGCCTGCGGTCGTCTCCTTGCGCCAATCTGTTTCGATAAGCCGCGTAAGGGTCTTGCGCCCTTTGAGCTTGGCCGCTTCTTTGAGACAATCTCTCTTTATCGATTTGTTT
>JBBDND010000065.1:0-6285 GCA_040877865.1 Bacteriovoracaceae bacterium
TCCAATTCTAATTTTAAGATTTTATCGCTGGGTTCCCCAAAAGGAGTCTCAACCGCTATCTCATCCAGAACTTTAACGCCTTCAAGATGGTACAGCCCTGAGCCTCCGATAAATCCAAAAGACGCCGGCATTAAAGAGTTGTGTCCTTTGCCAGGCTAATCTGTTTGCCAAGAGATTTAGATTGCTTGGCCTGAAAGTTGTTTGATTCGGCTCTTTCAGCGTCGTCTTTGCAAGCAATGCACAGCTCGGCGGTAGGCCTCGCCTTAAGCCTTTCAAAACGGATGTCTTCGCCGCACTCTTCACAAACGCCGTATTCGCCTTGTTCGATTTTTTCCAACGCGCCCAAAAGCTTTTTGGCGTAAAACAAGTCGCGATTTCGAAAGCGCAACATTTGGGAGCGCTCATACTCGGCGGAGGCCTGGTCCACTTCGTCCATTCTGTCTTCGCTTTGAAGTTGAAACTTTTCCTCGTCAACTTGGAAGCTGTTTAAAAGTCTTTCTCTTTCAGAATTAAGATAATCTTTTAAGTATTTAATTTGTTTCTCGTTTAAAGCCATTTTCTCTCTCCTCAATCTTCCAACCCACCTTTAATGTTTAGAAGAACAAGTTTGCTGATCATTTTTAACGTCTCAAAAACTCCGTCTCCTTTTACGGCGCAAGCCTCAAAAGAAGGTACGTCTAATGTATTCAATTTTTTCTGCATGTCATGGGTCGAAGCAATATTGGGCAAATCCCTTTTATTCCACTGCATTACAAGGGGAAGCTTCTTTATATCGTAACCTTGCTCCGACAAGTTCCTTTTCAGCCCCTCTAAGCTCTCGATATTAGATTCCATTCTTTCAACCTGACTGTCCGCGACAAAAACAACTCCGTCCACTCCGCGCAAGATTAATTTTCGGCTTGCTTCGTAAAAGACTTGTCCAGGAACGGTATATAAATGAAATCTAGTTTTAAAACCGCGAATCGAGCCCAAGTCTAAGGGCAGAAAATCAAAGAACAAGGTTCTTTCATTTTCAGTGTTTAACGTCACCATTTTGCCTTTGGCCTGGGAGGAAACCCGTTGATAAACGTGCTGGATATTGGTTGTCTTTCCTCCAAGTCCCGGCCCGTAGTACACGATTTTACAGTTTATTTCCTTGGTATGGTAGTTTACAAACGACATTTTAAATTCCCGTTGCGACGAAAAGTTGGTCCATTTCCGCGTCTGTTATATTTTCAAAAAGATATCCAGAGCTTTCTTTCGAGTCTTGGGGAGCTTTTAAGCTCAAAAGCTCTTCTCGCATATAGGCTTCCAAGAGAAAGGAAACGCTTCTCATATTTTGTTTTAATTTTCCAGGGTTCATGCGGTCTTTAAAAATAGAGCAAAAATAATAAGGACTTTCTCCCAAAGAAACGGGAAGAATATAGATGCCGTCAGAGCTTGTGTCAAAGGACAATCGATATTCCCGGGAAAGTTGAGACTTATTCACCAAAGACGAAAGAGATTGGGCGGCCTGCCACACGCCGCTTACCAAAGCGCCAATATTGGAAGCTTCAAGGGAGTTGATGGAGTTTGCGTATAAAACATTTCCATCCTGGCGTATAATCGCCACTTTTTCAGACAAAAGATCGAATTCATTCTCGACAAAAAACTCTTTAACAAGAGAAGTTACATTCATAGCAGTTTTCGATTCTCCAAAGCTTTTGAAATGGTCAAGGAGTCCAAGTACTCCAAGCTTCCGCCCATGGGCATTCCAAAGCCGATTCTTTCAACGTTTATACCTTTTAATGTCTGTTTTATAAAGGAGCAAGTGGCGTCGCCTTCAACAGAGGGGTTGACCGCTAAAATGATCGTCCGGGCTCCAATCCGCGCCACACGTTCTTCCAGCAATCCTATTCTTAATTGCTCGGGCCCGACGCCCAAAAGAGGGTTTAGCACGCCTCCCAAAATATGATAAACGCCTTTAAATTGGCCGCTTCTTTCTATGGCCAGCAAGTCTCCAATATTTTCGACCACGCAGATCGCCCCTTGCTCCTTGCGTTCCTCGTCGGAACAAATCCCGCACTCTTCTTCGTCGGAAAAAATTCCACAGTTTTTACAAAAAGAAATTGAGGACAGTTCGCCAACGGCTTTGGAAAAAGCTTTAAGCGCCTCTTCATCCCATTGAATCATGGCCATGGCCTGGCGAAAGGCGGTTTTTTCTCCCACGCCGGGCAATAAACAAAAAGATTTAACCACGTCTTGGACCGACTCGGGCAGTTTAATCATTAAAACATTCCCGGTATGTTCAGTCCGCCGGTGATTTTAGACATGGCGTTCGAGACCATGTCTTGGGACTCCTTCACCGCCTGATTGACAGCGGTTTTTACCATGTCCTGAAGCATTTCCACGTCGTTTGGATCGACGCACTCTTTATCGATGGATATGTCCAGCAACTCCTGTTTCCCGTTAACTCTCACCTTTACCATTCCGCCTCCGGAAGAAGCCTCAACCTCCTTGTCGTCCAACTTTTTTTGGGCGGACGCCAACTTGGTTTGCATTTGTTGAGCTTGTTTCATGAGTTGATTAAAGTTCGCCATATAAATCTCCTAATTTTAATCTTCGTTTAAAATAATTTTTGAAACTTCCCCGCTGAAAAGAGTTTCCGCTTCTTTTATAAATTTGTTTGCTCTCAGCTCTTTTTCTTTAGACAGCTTTAAATCGGAAATTTTTTTCTCTTCCAATTCCACATTGCTATGCAAGTTTTCTTTTTCTTTTGTTTCTTGATCAATGAATTTAAAAGTTAAACTGGGACCGTCTCCTTCGCCCGGAAAGTAGGCTCCGGCCAAGACGCGCAATTTTTTTAAGTTTTCGGGCTGGTTCAAAAAGTCGTAAAATATTTTGTCCTCTTCAGTAAAGGCCAACAAAATATTCTCCATATTGCGAGCTGGTTTTGTCATGAGTCGGGCGCGCTCAAGATTCATGGCAATGCCGCTGTTTTCTTTATAGAGGCTTTTCAGGAAGCCTTCCCATGTTTTTGGTTCTTCTTTCTTTGGTGAATTTGGTTTTGGGGCGGAATCTTGGAGGCTGGCGGCCGGTTCCGGTTTTTTTTCCAACGCGGCGTTCACGTTGTGATTAGATTTTTTTTTTGAATCGCTCTTAACTTCGCCAACAATGCTTTCTCTTTTGCAAACTTTTAAAAGAGAAAACCGCATGGTTCTCAACGGATCAAAAGATTGAAGAGCCCACTCGATGTCTTTAAGCAACACTTCATACATCCACATGACTTCGGCCGGATTTAGCGAGGCGGCGGCTTCTTCGCTTGGCGCCAAATCTTTAATGGCTTCCGGGTTGTCAATGTTTTCTATGATAAAAAACAGCTTGTCCAACAACTGGTTTGACAGTTTTTCCAATTCGACATTGTCCATGGATATTTCGTCGAACACTTTTAACGCTTCCTTTTCGTTTTCAGCCAACAAGCAACTGACCAACTCCTTTACGGAGTCGGCTCTGGCCAACCCCAAGGACTGCAGTACAGTCTCTTCGCTTATGGAGCCTCCGGCGCTTAGACTTAAAGTTTGATCCATTAGAGAAAGAGTGTCTCTCACCGATCCGTTGCCTTGGCGCGCCAACAACTTTAGCGAATCTTCGCTTTCAAATGAGATATTTTCTAAAGCCGCAATCTTCTTGGAGTGCTCAATCAAGAGCTCTTCGCTCACGTGTTTGAAATCAAACCTTTGGCATCTCGACAGCACTGTTCCCAACAACTTGTGCGGGTCGGTGGTGGCGAAAATAAAGATGACATGCGCGGGCGGCTCTTCAAGCGTCTTAAGCAGAGCGTTAAAGGCGCTGGTTGAAAGCATATGAACTTCGTCAACCACATAAACTTTATACTTTCCCGAGCTGGGCAGGTACTGGGCGTTCTCAATCAATTCTCTAATATTGTCGACGCTATTGTTCGAAGCTCCATCAATTTCCACATAGTCCAGCGCGTTGCTTTGATCAATCCCTTGGCAAGAAGAGCACTCCAAACAGGGATTTCCTTCCTCGTCGATGTTTTCGCATCTGATCGCTTTGGCAAAAATGCGGGCGATCGTGGTTTTGCCCACGCCGCGGGTGCCGGCAAATAAATAAGCGTGCGCGATCTTTTGCTTCAATATGGAGTTTTGCAGGGTCCTGGCGATATGGTCTTGTCCGATGACCTCGTTGAATGTTTTAGGACGCCATTTCCTGGCCAAAACTTGATAAACCATAGAACCTCATTGTCTAAACGCAAAGTATAAAAGGCGCAAACCAATGTCAATAAGAGTAAGTTTATTTTAACAGGGGAATAGGCTCAAAGAGTGTTTTAGCGGCAACGCCAGCGCAGTGAAACAACATGGTACCGTTGCTTCCTTCCGGACCTGGCGGAGTTTCCAGTGAAACACTCGCCGACGTCACCGTTGGGCATAATAATCGGCGCTCCCGCTGATGTCAATAAAATAGGAAAAACACCGCCCAAGGCCTAGACGCCGATTAAGCGCCTGATTAGGCTATTTAAGCCGTCAAGTTTATAATCCCTCCAGGGTTCAAAAACTCTTTCATCCTATGCTTGGAATTTGATATGCTTTGACAATGCCAAGCACAGACGCGTTGACCAAGCGCTCTCATATTTTTGAGTTTTTTCTTCAAAACAAGGCCTATTGTTTTGATTTTTTGTTTAAGAAATTTAAACTCAAGCTTCTTCTTGCGCTGCCTTTAAATAAAGAAGCAAAACAGCGGTGGGAAAAGGAAAAAGCCGCCGACCACTTTTCCTTTCACACCAAGCTGCAATATTTTAGCTTAAATACAATATCTCCCTCGTTTTGCTCCGCTAAATGGCTTCAGTTAACCCTCAATCTTCAAAATGGAACAAATCATTCCTGCCACCATCCGGCCCCTCACAAGATTCCGTTGGAAGAAATCAAAAACGATCCTAAAGCCTTGCATAACACCAAATTTAAGAAACGGCAGAGAAAGCTAATGCTGAAGGGAGAAAGACCCAACGAATGCGACTACTGTTGGCGAATTGAAGATTTGAAGACTGAACGCATTTCCGACAGAATATACAAAAGCTTTGATCCCAAATGGAGCTCAAACAATTTGGACAGGGTTTTTAATGCAAAAGACACTGGAAACTTGGCTCCTTCATACCTTGAAGTTTCGTTTGAAAACACGTGCAACTTGAAATGCGGCTATTGCGGCCCGGAAAATTCTTCAACATGGGCCCAAGAAATTAGAAAGTTCGGGCCCTATCCCACCAGTTACTCGCACGGAGACTTGGACCAGTTGGAAGCCACAGGAAAAAAAGTGATAAGACATAACGATGAGAACCTCTATCTTGAGGCCTTTTGGCAGTGGTGGCCCGAGCTCTACAAATCCTTAAACACCCTCAGAATCACTGGCGGCGAGCCATTGCTTTCTTCAAGCACCTGGAGGGTTTTTGAGTTTTTAAAAGACAACCCTCGCAGCGCTTTGGATTTGGCCATCAACTCCAACTTAAGCGTCTCAGACGAAAATATTGACCGACTGATAAAAGACATCAATGAAATGGAAAACAAAATTGAAGCTTTTACAGTTTTTACCAGTTGCGAAGCCAAGGCGGAACAGGCCGAGTATATAAGGTATGGCCTAGATTACTCCAAACTACTTTCTAATGTGAAAAAAATACTTGAAAACACCTCAGACAAATGTTCCGTGAGTTTTATGGTCACGTTTAACGCTCTTAGCGTCACCACTTTTTTGGACTTTCTCGATGACTTTAAATCCTTGCGCTTAAAATACCCCCGCAAGGACGGTAAAAACAGGGTTTTTCTCATGATTTCTTATTTGCGCTGGCCGGTTCACATGTCGGCGCAAACTCTGCCTTTTGAGATCAAACAGGATTACGCGGCGAAAACGCTTTTATACATAAAACAAAACTCGATTAAGTATAATACAGAAGGATTTTTGCACAATTCCGAAGTCGATCAATTGGAAAGACTGTGCGACTTTATGTTGTCCGAAAGCTCAGGCATCGACTTAAACAAGGCTCACCACGATTTCGGCAAGTTTTTTCAAGAGTATGATAGAAGAAAAGGGACCCGCTTTGCCGCGGTTTTTCCACCACTGGCGCGCCATTTTGAAAAGTGCGCGCAACTAAATGAATAAAAGGATTTTATGTTTGGAGACATTTCAAAAATTGACAAGATGAAAAAGAAACTCAATAAAGTTTCCCCCTCCTTTTGCATGGCCAAGTGGATGCACGTGACAATTCACTTGATGACGGGAAGAACCCATTCGTGTTATTTGCCGCCTCAACACAAAATT
>JBBDND010000066.1:0-1210 GCA_040877865.1 Bacteriovoracaceae bacterium
AAAATTGCGTTCATCGGCTTGAAGAGAAGGGGAAGCGGCTGGGAAGAACTCTTTCCAGGGCTGAAGTAAAAGACGTCGTAAAAAAAGCGGCTATTGAAATAAGATCAGCCGCTGGGTTTGGAGAACTTATAGTTATTGTTGTTTTCATCCCTCTCTTCGCTTTGACAGGAGTGGAAGGGAAAATGTTCGGCCCCATGGCCACAACATTTATTATGGCCTTGGGGAGCGCTTTAATACTGTCGTTTACAGTTGTTCCCGCTCTTGCCGCCACTTTTTTAAGCGGAAAAACCAGAGACAGAAAGCCCTTTTTTATGGGATTGGCGGAAAAAGCGTTTAGGCCCACCCTAGAAGCGGCTCTTAGATTTAAAAAAATAGTTTTGGGGGTGGGTATTGCCGCCATCGCTTCTGGCGTATTCCTATTTTCACAGTTAGGAGCTGAATTCATTCCTCAATTAGACGAAGGTGATTTTAGCGTTCAATTCATAAGACCGGCCAACATCAGCATTGAGAACTCGGTAAAACTTCAAAAGATGTCTGAAAAGGTTATTGGATCTTTTCCTCAAGTTAAAGACGCCTTTGGCAGAACAGGAGCTCCTGAGGTTGCAACTGACCCTATGGGCGTGAATATTTCAGATTCCTACGTTATGCTTAAGCCGCGAGATGAATGGCCTGAGGATTCTCTTATTCAAACAAAAGAGGATTTGACCAAGGCGGTGAAACATAAGCTGGAACTGCATGTCCCTGGACAGGTGGCGATGCTTTCGCAACCTGTTCAATTGAGATTCAATGAACTATTGGAAGGGACGCGCGCGGATGTGTCGGCAAAGGTTTTTGGCGAGGACTTAGACACTCTTATTGGGATATCCAAACAAGTCGCCGCCATTGTCGCCACAGCGCCAGGCGCCGGGGAAGCGGAATCGGAGTCAAAGGGAAAATCTCCCATGCTTCAATATACTCCAAGAATGGAAGAGCTGGCGCAATTAGGGGTTACCGCGCGACCTGTTCTTGACGCAATAAGCACGGCCATCGGGGGGCGGGAAGTCGGTCATGTGTATGAAGGCGTGAAGAAGTATCCGATTGTGACTCGGCTCTCTGAAGAGCAGAGAAAAGATATAAGTATTGTCAGAAATTTGCCGGTGGGAATTGCGGAAGGGTATACGGTGCCTATAGATCAAGTCGCCCAAATCGATTTTGTGGAAACCTTTAGCAA
>JBBDND010000067.1:0-6246 GCA_040877865.1 Bacteriovoracaceae bacterium
TCTCTTTTTACAAGGGCCTCTTTATAGTCTTGAATAAAGTGGGTGTGGATGTCCCCCTTGATAAAATTCGGATGTTTTAGTATTCGCCGAAGGTAATCCCTGTTGGTCTTTACGCCCGCGAAAAAGTAATCATTCAGGGCCTCTTGCGCCCGTTTGAGAGCCTCTGGCCGATCTTTGCCAAAGACAATCAGCTTTGCCAGCATGGGATCGTACTTTATGGAGACATAATTGCCGTCTTCGAATCCCGAGTCCAATCTGACTCCTTCTCTGTCTCCTCGGCCGACTTTGACAATCTTGCCAATGCTCGGCAAGAAATCGTTGTCGGGATCCTCAGCGTAAATTCTCATCTCCAAAGCGTGGCCGGCTTGTTTGATGTCTTCCTGTTTAAAGGGAAACTTTTCTCCGCCGGCGGCGAGGATTTGCAACTTTACAAGGTCATGGCCGGTTACCATCTCGGTCACAGGATGCTCCACTTGCAGCCTGGTGTTCATTTCCAAAAAGTAAAACGATTTGTCCGGCGCCAAAATAAATTCGATGGTGCCCGCTCCGGTATAGTCGATGCCTTTGGCAATTTTGACGGCGCTTTCGCAAATTTGTTTTCGCAACTTGTCGTCAAGCGCCATTGATGGAGTTTCCTCCACCACTTTTTGATATCTTCTTTGAATGGAACACTCTCTTTCAAAAAAGTGAAAGTGGTTTCCCTGTCCGTCGGAAACAAGCTGAACTTCGATGTGCCTGGGGTTGACGATATATTTTTCAAGCAGAACCTTTTCATTGCCAAAAGCGTTGGCGGCTTCCCGCTTGGCCGAGGCGAACTCGTCCGTAAAGTCCTCTTCCTTTTCAACAATTCGCATGCCCTTGCCGCCCCCGCCGGCGGTGGCTTTGATCAAAACGGGAAAACCAATTTTTTTTGCCTCGGACAAAAGGAATTCCGGCTCTTGGTTGTTCCCGTGATAACCGGGGACCAAAGGAACTCCCAATTCTTCCATTTTCACCTTGGAAGTTTTTTTGTCCCCCATCAGCTCAATGGCGCCAACGCTTGGCCCGATAAACAAGACGCCGCTCTCGTGGACTTTTTTACAAAACTCGGTGTTTTCCGACAAAAACCCGTAACCTGGATGAATGGCGTCGGCGGCGCAGTTCTTGGCCAGTTGAATGATCTTTTCCTGGTTTAGGTAAGTGTCGGCCAAACTTCCCATCCCCAAGTAATAACTCTCGTCGGCCATTTTGGCGTGAGGAAGATCCTTGTCTGTTTCAGAATAAACGCTGACACATGCGATTCCCATTTCGCGGCAAGTTTTCATAACCCGCAAAGCGATTTCTCCTCTATTCGCGATTAAAATCTTTTTTATTTTCATTGTTTGATCCAACTTGGCCTGCTTTTATTCAGCAACGCCTGCATTCCCTCTTGTCCTTCTTTTGACACTCTCAACTCGGCAATCGCCTCTAGCGTGTATTCCCCAACATCAGAGCCGGGAAGGTTGACAACATTTTTTATCAATTTTTTGGCCTCGCTTGCGGCCTTGGGAGCGGCCTTTAGAAAGCTTTCAATCAGCTCGTCCATTTTTTCCTCTAGATCTTCCAAAGGACAAATTTGGTGAACTAAATTCATTTCAAGCGCCTTTTCAGCGTTAAAAAGCTCGCCGGACATAAACCAGGCGCGGGCGTTGGAAACGCCAATTTTATTTATGCAATAAGGAGAAATCACCGCCGGAATCAAGCCCAACCTCGTTTCGGTAAATCCAAACTTGGCACGCTCGCTCGCCAAGACATAGTCGCAAACCGAAACAAGTCCGACCCCTCCGCCCAAAGCCGCTCCGTTAACCTTGCCAATAAGAACCTTTGAAAAATTGTCAATCTGGGCGAACATGGCGGCAAGCTTTCGAGAGTCTTCCACGTTTTCTTTTTTAGAGTAGTCAACCATGGATTTCATCCAGTTTAGATCCGCGCCGGCGCAAAAAGATTTTCCAGCTCCGGTTAAAACCGCCATACGGCAGTTGTCGTCTTTGTCCAACTCAAAGAAAACATGCCTTAACTCCTCAATTAGCTTGTCGTTAAAAGCGTTGTGTATTTCCGGACGATTAAGCTCAATCCAGGCCGCGCCGTTGTTGTCAATATCAAGCTTTAAAAATTCATAGGTCATTGCTACATCCTAAACACGCCAAATTTTGTTTCTTCAAACTCTTGGTTGTGGGCAGCCGACAAAGCCAGTCCCAAAACATCCCGGGTCTGAGCTGGATCAATGATCCCGTCGTCCCAAAGACGGGCGCTGGAATAGTAAGCGCTGCCTTCTTTTTCGTATTTCTCTAAAATTGGCCTTTGAAACTCGTTAAATTCTTCTTCGCTCATAGGATTTTTTCCGCGATATTTTAATCCGTCTTGTTTTACCGTGGCAAGAACATTCGCGGCTTGCTCTCCGCCCATGACCGAAATCTTGGCGTTAGGCCACATCCATAAAAAACGCGGATTAAACGCTCGGCCGCACATGCCGTAATTGCCGGCGCCGTAAGAGCCTCCAATCACGACTGTAAACTTGGGAACGCTGGTGGTGGACACCGCGGTCACCAACTTGGCCCCGTGCTTGGCGATCCCTTCTTGCTCGTATTTTTTTCCCACCATAAAGCCTGTGATATTTTGCAAGAATAGTAGCGGAATGTTTCTTTGCGAACACAGCTCAATAAAATGCGCCCCTTTCTGAGCGCTTTCTGAAAACAGAATGCCGTTGTTTCCGAGAATGCCGATTCTGTGTCCGTGAATTTGCGCGAACCCGCAAACCAGCGTCTCCCCATAGCGGGGTTTAAATTCGTGAAAGCGCGAGCCGTCCACAAGCCTTGCTATGATTTCTTTCACGTCATAAGGAACGCGGGAATCCTTGGACACTATTCCATAAATTTCATCCACCGCGTAAGCGGGCTCTTCCACCTCGCAGTCAATAAACTTTTTGGCCGGATATTTAAAATTTAAATTTTCCACAATATTTCGAGTGATATAAAGCGCGTCCTCTTCGTCTTGCGCCAAGTGGTCGGCCACGCCAGAGACGCGAGTGTGAACGTCCGCTCCACCCAAATCTTGGGCGCTAACCTCTTCACCCGTGGCGGCCTTAACCAGCGGCGGCCCTCCAAGAAAAATGGTGCCGTTTTCTTTGACGATAATCGTTTCATCGCTCATGGCCGGAACATAAGCGCCCCCGGCAGTGCAGGATCCAAGCACAACCGCGATCTGAGGGATGCCCTTGGACGACATTTGCGCCTGATTGTAAAATATTCTTCCAAAATGTTCTTTGTCCGGAAACACTTCGTCTTGTTTAGGCAAAAAAGCGCCGCCAGAATCAACCAAGTAGATGCAAGGCAGTTTGTTTTGCAGGGCGACTTCTTGCGCCCGCACGTGCTTTTTAACCGTTAAAGGGAAGTAAGTGCCGCCCTTTACTGTGGCGTCGTTGGCCACGAACATGCATTGAATTCCGCGCACATTGCCGATGCCGGTGACAATGCCGGCGCCGGGAGCGTCTTCATCATAAACTTCCCACGCCGCCAAAGGACTGAGTTCCAAAAAGGGAGATCCATCGTCGATAATCTTTTCTATCCTCTCTCTGGCCAGGAGCTTTCCTCTCGACTTGTGCTTTTGGGCGTACTTTTCCCCCCCTCCGAGCTTGACCCGCTCGAGTCTTTCTCTTAAATCCTCTTTAAGTTCCAGATGAAATTTTTTATTTTCTTCAAACTGAGGGCCAGTGTTGTCCACTGCTGACTTTAGAATTTCCATTTGTTTTCCATGATAAAATTTTTGGCTTTATCCTATCTATGTTGTTGAAAACTGACAAGAGTTTGTCAAGATAGACACACAGCGCAATCACTCTTCTAGTCGATAGATATTATTGCCGCGAAGGCCGTTACTAGTGTATTGAATATAGGCTTTTAACTCCTCCAATAATTCTTCTTGGGGAGTTTGCGAGGGAGTTTGAGTCAGCAAGTCTTCGGCCACTTCATAATAACTGGCCCTTGTCCCGTTAAAGACCACCATCTTATTTTCTTTTAGCAACATATGACCGCCCGAGTTATGATTGATCATTCTTCCCTTGTCTTCATTAAAGACGGACGCTCCATAATAAAGCTTTTGGGGGTAATCAATGTTTAAAAAGTCCAAAGCGCTTGGAAGAATGTCCACATGCTGGGTTATTCTTTGCGGGGAAGGTTTTTTTAAAGACGTCCCAGGATGATAAAAGATTAAAGGAACTCTGTACCTTCCCAAAGCGCTATTATACCTGTCGCTGGCCAATTTTTGAGTGTGGTCGGCGGTAATAATGAAAAGCGTGTCTTTAAACCACGGCTTTTTTCCGACCTTTTCAAAAAAAGAGCGCAAAGCAAAATCCGCGTAACCAATGCTTTCGTGAATAGGCAGTTCCCCTTTGGGAAATTTGCCCGAAAATTCAGACGGCACAGAGTAAGGCTGGTGCGAACTAAGTGTGAAAACGCCGGCAAAAAAAGGATTTTTAAATCTATCCAATTCGTCGGCCACGTAATTTAAATAATGGTGATCAAAGATTCCCCAGTGTCCGTCAAAGTGTCTCGCGTGAGGATAGTCTTCCATGGCGTGGTACTCGTCAAATCCAATGGAGAAGCAATAAGCGTCAAAGTCCATTGTCCCCCTTTTCCCTCCGTGAAAAAAAGCGCTGTGATAGCCGTTGTCTTTGAGAATTTTTGGCAAAGCGTGAAATTGATTTGACTGATACTGGGTTTGATAAAGAGGCGTTCCCACAACAGATGGGAAGCCGGTCATAATCGAGGGGAGAGCTTCCATTGAGCGCCTGCCGTTGGCAAAGTTGCGGGAAAAGTAAACGCCTCTCTCTCCCAAGGATGAGACGAAAGGAGCAAAACCTTGATCAACATATTCTTGAGAAAGGCTTTCGATAATTATAATGACAAGGTTTTGATCAGGAATCCCGACGCTCGACAAGGAAAAATCCCTTTGTCCCAAGATTTTGTTGAGAGCTTTTCTATCACTGGGAAAATAAGTGGCTTTGTGAAGACCTTCTTTGCCGAAAGAGCGAACCAAGGAGTAGGCCGAGTTCAGCGCCAAGTTTCCGAGCTCGTAATTTTTAAAAATGAAAGCTTCTTTGGGACTTATGCTTCTTAATTGCAAGCCTCCCCTCACGCCTATGGCCGTGACGACAAACACAAGCAAAGACAAAGGCAAAGCTTTGTATAGTTTTAAGGGTTTTGCGTTCCACAAGGGAGTTGAGGTTTTCGGGTAAAAACGCCAAAGCGCCGCGGCCGTGGCGGCGATAAGCAGACTTAAAGGCCAGTAATTCAAGGCCAGTTGAAAAGACTGGTCCTGAATGTCTTGGGCCATAAAAAAAAGGTCGTAGGTAAGTTTTTTGCCGTTGAATGAAAAGAACTCGTAATCCCCGATAATAAAACCAAGATAAATCGTGTTGCTTATAACAAACACCCACTTAAGAAATGATTCATACAGGCGGGAGCGATAGGGTAAAATGGAGAATATAACAAAGAAAAGATTTGCGATTAAAACGGTTGCAAGGTCAAAACGAAACCCGTAAACATAGGCCCATATAGTTTCGCCTAAAGAGGCAGCTTTAAAATAATCAAAATTATAAAAATAAAAGCCCAAGCGGCTTAAAGAAAACAGCAGGAAAGCCAGACCAAGTCTTCTTAAAAGCAGGGAGTAATCCATTATAAACATGGATTTAATTTAATCTTTTTTTATATCATTGTAAAAGTCAGGCCAAATTTAATCCGCCCAATTTGTTTAAAACCACATTCCTCATATATTCTCCGGGTTAATAAAAAAACGTTCGGAGAATAATATGAAGCTTTTCCTTGTGGCCGCCGTTTTTTCTTTCTTCGCCTATCCTTTTGCCCATGCTTCTGCCCATGCTTTTGATAGAGAAAAGCAGCCGTCCCTTGAGCTGTTCTCCCGAGACGGCGTGAAAATAATCGTTTCCCACAGCTCGGAAACATTTCAAGGAATCAACACTTTTGGAATAGATGTTCATATTGAGGAAATTCAAATATTCACCAACGGGCTAAATCATCAAGGTCATGTGGATGCGTACTTTAACGGACAAAATCAATGAGGATCAATGGCTAATTGATCTAATAAGAAACGACACTTATTTTAAATTAATGGTTAAGGAGCGGCCATAGCGACTATAAGGGCTTTCAGTTATACCGAGGAAACTTTGCGTTAACGAGTTTCCCAAGAGATAACGCGCCCTTTCTTCTCAGCGAA
>JBBDND010000068.1:0-6243 GCA_040877865.1 Bacteriovoracaceae bacterium
TATTGATGTCGACCGTGGAATTGTCATTGCGATATTGGACGATGTTGCCACTGTTTTTATTTTTTATTTGAGCGTAAAAGTATCCTTCTTGTCGCAAGCGATTTTCGATCATTTCCAAATCCCGCTTAAAACTCGCCGGATTAAAAAATTTGTTTTCCTTAACGTTCACAAACCCTTTAAGGGTGTCGGCCAGTTTTTGAGGAACGCCTTTGATTTGAACTTTTCCCGCCACGGCCTTAACGCCTTCTCGCAATCTATAAGACACAAAAGCTTGCCCGTCGACAAAATTGATTCTAGGCTCCTCAACCAACACGTTCACATAGCCCCTTACAACATATTCTCTTCGAATAATTTCCCCAAAATTCTCAACATATTTCCGTTGGAAAAAGCCGCTTTTAACCACTTCGGGCGCCGAAGCGTAAAAAGCTTTGCGCAGTTTTTTGCCGCTTAGCGAGCTATTGCCGTTAAACAGGATTTTTGAGATTCTTGTTCTTTCATTCTCTTTGATAAAAATGTGGTAATGATTTACATCTTCTCCGTTTACATCTTCGTAACGCTTATAATCAACAGAGATCTTGGTGTTTATAAAACCTTTTTCCGCGTAAAGAGCTGCCGTTGTTTGTATCACGGCGTCGGTTGACAATTTTCTTTTAAAACTTAGAACAGTGTTTTTCAAAGCGGTTTTGATTTCATCTTGTTCAAGAAATTTGTTTCCGTCAGGGTAAAAAGCGTGCAACTCGTTATTTTTAATCGCTATTTCCAGCGTCGCCGAGTAAGGCGAATCAAGATGATAATTTAAAGAGATATCGTTTAAGTAGTACCCATAATCGATAAAAAGCTGTCTTAGCTCTTCAAGGGTGTTTTTTACGTCTTGCAAAAAAAACGCTTTTTTTAGGAACCTGCTTGCCACTCTTTTAGTCACGCTTAAAAGAAAATCAGAGTCTGAACTCACATGCGCCTTTTCCACCAAGATGGGTCTTCCCGGCTCTACGACAACTTCCAGCTCAACCCCTTTGTCTTTCTCCCTTTGTTTAAAGCGAACAACAGCGTCGGGATAGCCCTGGCTTTGGGACACTTCTTGCAACAAGACCTTGGTTTTGAGCAAGCTTTTATCGTCAATATAATCGCCTTCGCGCAGGGGAACAACAGTGGGAAGCTCAATGCCTGGATCGTTTTTAACTTTGATAGAGTAATCTAAAAGAGGCCGCTTCATCTTCAAATCAATATTAAGAGCAAAATCTTCTTTGCTTTGCGCCAAGGCGTACTCGAAAGAGAGTATTCCCTCGTTAAGGGCGTACAACTCGATGGTTTGTTTCAAGTGATCCAGATCCACATACTTTCTTTTAAGCGAACGCAAAGTGTCTTCAATAAATTCGCACTCCCCCTTGCCGAGGCAATCGACTTTAACTTGGCGAACTTGGAAAGGGTTCTCTGCCAAAGATTTCCCCCGCGGAGGTTTTTCCCGCATAGGAGCGGCAAAGACAGAAGCCGCAAAAATCGCCAGGAAACAAGCCAGTCTCATCGAAAGGACCACCTTATTTTAACATCGGCCCCAAGAGAGGAGTCGTTGATGGTCTCTCCTCCTTCGTCAGAGGTTCTTGTCTCGTAAACGCCTTCCACCGACAACTTGTTGCTTATATTGTAATTCAGGTTCATGGATTGTTTTTGGCTTATGCTGCCTCCCATAGTGCTGGTGACCGACAAATTCATGGCGTCGTTAAGTTTTTTCTTAACTTCAATAGTGGTGGCCGATCTTACTCTGCCCACGGAGGAATCATTGTTCACCCGGGACAGATAGCTCCTTTGCTCCTCAGATATTTCAGTTCCCAAGTTCACTTGCAGGCCAAATTCGTTTTTTAACGTCTCATTGATTTTAAAGCTGTCAAAGATAATTGAGCCGACACCCGCCCGGGTCATCGACTCCTTTTCTTGGTCGCTCAAATTGGCGGACAAGTCTTCAGTGTAGCCAAACGCTATTAAGGAAAGCACGTCTTCTTGCGCCAGCGCCGGCTCGGAGCCAAGCTCCAAATTAAAATCGTCCACAGGGCCGTAAACCTTGATATTGACTCGATAGTTGTTGATCACGGAATAGGCGGCAATGTCCAACTCCGGGTTTGCAATCTTGCTTCTTTCATAAAAAAAGATATTCGCTTTTGTTAAGCTGTACTCGTTGTTCTTAAAAGATATTTTATTTTTTCTGGGAGCCAAGGAGAATGTCCCCACCATTCGGAAATCCTCCTCGCCTCCAATGATTTGAGCGTCCCCCACAACGCCCACATCCGCAATTGAGTTGTTTAACATTATGGGCTCCACAGTGGCGACGTCGATGTTCATGTTGACAAAATTGTCTCCTAAAGCGGAAACCTGTTCGGGCAAATAATCAAATTCCTTTTTAAATATTGAATCCGAACTTCCCTTGAAATCTGTTATTTCATTCATAATAAGAAGTTTCTGAATTCTCGCCTCTCCTGTCAAAGAATAGGGCATTTTATTTCCGCTCAGATGGGCTTCGCCGCTAACAACCACGTTGGATTTCTTTAAAATGGGAAAACCCGCGTCGTTTAAATTGATTCTCAAATCAATGTCTGGAATGATATTTTCAAAGTTTATCTCTCCGCGCGCGGAAATAGAGCCCGCCGACAATTGAGCTTTTAAACTTTCAAGCTCCAACTTTTTGTCTTTATAACTGACTTTAAAATCCGCCGCGTTAATTTCCGTGGGAATTTTGTCTGAAGAAATAGACAAGTCGTCGGAAACCAATGTGGCCTGATAATCTTGTGTGAAGAAATTTTTAAAAAATCTGGCCCTCGCTCTGATCGTCCCTCCGGCTTGGCTTATGACGGCGTTAAAAACTTCAAAGAAACTGGCGTCAATCTTAAACTGATTATCAATGTCGTAACGGCTCCTAAACGACCCCTCGCCTTTGGATATCAAGTACACTCGCTGACCTTTAAGTTCGATATCCCATCGTTTTATGTCTCCCTCTTCAACGATAATTTGAGGGCCTTCCCCGTTCACATACTTGAGATTCAATCTGTCTTTTGCAAGTGCGAATTGACGCAAATTTACCGAAAGATCGCTGTTTTTAAAATCCAATCCGTCAAATTTCGCGTTTGCCCGCAAGTTGACCTTCCCTTCAATATTTAAGGAGCTTCTGTCGACAAACTTTAAAAGACTTAAAGGTTTTTGCGCGTCTTGGGAGTTGATAAGAAGCTCGACATTCGATCTTTCCGCTCCTTTTTCCAAAAAGACCTTTCCTCTGGAGGAAACCTCTTCGCCCAACAGATTAAATTCAAAGTCAATTTCATTGTCGGCTAACGCAAACGAAACGCTGGAGTTTTCATAGTTTTTGCCGGACAAATTGGTGTTTAAAAGATTTAAATCAACTAAAGCCGATTGTCCGTTTTTGTTTATGACGCCCACAACTTTGCCTGAGAGATCGGCGTTAAAGGCAAAGGGAGTTTTTGCGTAGTTTGTCACCTCGGAAACAGGGAGGCTTTGAATATCCACACTGTAGCTCGTCGCAGACTCCGGCAAACTGTAGGAAAAAGACCCCTTTATTTTTCCGGTTGATTTTCTTAAAAGGATGTCGTTAATAGAGAGTTTTTCTTTTTCAAAAAGCAAGTTGAATCCCGCGAACTCGAATCCTTCGTCAAATATGTAATTGTTTCTTCCTCTAAAAACCCCGTTAACACGCAAATCTTTAGCGGTTGCTTTGCCCCCCACGACAACTTCCATATTCCAAGATCCGAAAAGATCTATAGGAATGGCGTCCAGGTCGCCCAAAAGCGGGCCGAGCATTTTTTTGGCGTCGCTATACCTTTTGGTGGCAAGCTCCCCGTTTGCCTTGACATCCAAGGTTTCATAATTAACCTTCGCCTCTCCCACCAAAGACGCTTTGCCTTGGTTTCCGCCAAAGCTTCCTATGACGATGCTGGAATTTTTAAAATCAAAAAGAACATTGCTTTTAAACTTGTCTAATTTATAGCCTTCAAACTCAAAATCCTTAAGATCGCTTTTAAATGTCAACTCGGTGTTCAGTCCAGAGCCTTTGGCGCTTAAGTCAAACGCTCCCACTCCCCTAAGCTTAAAACCGGCAAAAGGTCCAAGCTCTTTCAAATCTATAATGCCGTTTTTCACGGAGAAATCAAGCTGGCCTTCTTTCACTCCGCCCGTTACTTTGAAAAAAGTTTTATTTACCCGCGCGGCTGAGTTCATGCGGAAATCGCCGTTTTCCAAGGAAAAAACTGGACGAATGAGAGAGAGACTCTTTGTTTGCAAAATTGGTTTTTTAGCCCCTTTTGGAAAAAGTTTAAAATTCTCAAGAGCAACTTCCTCTTCAGAAAAGATCTCTATGGAATTCTTATGAAAGGAAGCCGTGATTTTTCCCGACAACACCCCCTGTAAAGGATCAAGGGTGTCGCCTAAATATCTCAAAGCGTTGCTTAACTTTAATTTTTTCGCCTTCAAGACAATTTTATTTCCAGGACCGTTTCTTTTAAAGTTGTAAATTTCAAATGGAGCTTGCAAAACCACGTGTTGGTCTCCCGCGCTCAGGCTGGCCTGCTCCAATATAATTGATTCTTTGTTCGCCGCAAGCTTCATAGAAAGCTTGTCGCCATAGGCAAATTCCGTTTTAAATTTTTTGACGTCCAAAGCTGTTTTTAAAATATAGTCTTCAATAGTCCCCTTGAATTGAAAACGGCCCGCTAGAATGCCTTCATGCAGGGAATCCAAAACCTTTAGTTTGGAGCGCTTGCCGGCCTCTCCAATCTCTCCTAAAAGAGAACCGGTCAAGTCAAAAACCGGACGTTCTAGATAATTTTTGATTTCTCCCTTGGCCTGCGCGCTGTTTATTCCCTGTTTAATTTCAATGTTTTTTAGGTCAATGCGCTTGTCCAAAACGAGAGCTTCAAATTTGACTTGGTCAATTTCGCGGTCGAACTCGCGGCCCATTTGGACGAATTGTTTTAAATCGATATTTCGAATGTCGGCCTTCGCGGAAACCCCTCTCTGTCTCAAAGATATCGCGGCCATGTTTATAAATTGTTTTCGTTTCCCGTATTTGATCATGACATCTTTGGCAAAAGCTCGTCTAACCACCACCGGCAAGGAGTTTTCCAGCGCCTCAACCGCGCTGGACACGCTTAAAGCTTCCGTTGAAGAGCCTTTATTCTTTTCCAGGCCTGCAATCTCAATGACGCCGTCTTCGACAAAGAGCTCCTTTATGGTCAATTTGGTTTGAAATGAGTCTATCAAGTTAAAGTAAACGCCAAGTTTCCCAAGTTTCGCTTCTGCCTTCATGCCTGGCCGATCCAACTCGATACTGACACTGTTTAAATTCGCTCCCGGGGGAAAAAGTTGAAAGCTTAAATTTTCAAAATTAATTGCCGCGCCAAACTGGCTTTTTGTGACTTTATTTACCGTTTTAGAGAGATTTTTTCCAAACATGTCCGATTGTAAAAATTCCCAGATGGCCAACAATGCCACAAATATAATTCCTATAAATAGAAGTAGAATTTTATTCAGCTTTCGCACTAAGCAACAACTCCTTGGCGTTTCGAAAATTTGGATCAATTTTCACCACGCGTTTAAAACATGCGCGAGCACTTTCTTTTCTCTTTAGCGCCAAATAAGCGAGCGCCATAATGTAATAAAAGGGAACCTCCTCTTCTTCGCCAAGTTTAAATGAAAAAATAAATTCAATATAATCTATTAACTCGTGATATTTTCCCAACTCCAAAAGCGTGTGGCATTTAAGATAAAAAAAGCGCGGGTCGTTTTTTTTTATCCTCAAAAGCTCTAATGCCGCTTTAAAAAATCCCACACCTATCAAGGAATGGACAAGTCCGCCGTTGTCTTCTAAAAATTGAGGATCTTCGGCTTTAATTCCCGCCAATATCTCTTTTTCGCTCAAACTGGCGACATAGTCGGAAGGGGCAGGTTGCGAGCCTCCGGTTGAAACGATTTGGGTCGTGAGCGTTTGCCAGTCTTGAACCGGCTCGGGGACGGCGTTGTCAATTTTTTTTGAAGGGATCTCTTTTTTAATTGAATACTTAACCAACGGACGAAGAGTTTTTTGCAAATTCGCCGGCAAGTTGGGCTTCTCTTGCATAAGCTTGGGGTCTTGAACCAATGTCCGTATAAAGGCTTCAGGATTCTGTATAACGCCGGCCCGCGCCAACAGGACGAGTTCTTCAAGATTGTTTTTGAAAAAAATAATGTATTCCATCAACGGCCTGG
>JBBDND010000069.1:0-6236 GCA_040877865.1 Bacteriovoracaceae bacterium
AAAAACTCGGCAAACAAAACCTCTCCCCCGACGAAGGGCTGTATCCGCTAGGCTCTTGCACCATGAAGTACAATCCTGAAATTAACGACTGGGCGGCGGGCCTTGAGGGCTTTGCCGACACTCATCCCCAGGCGCCGGAAAGCGATGTTCAGGGCAATCTTGAAATACTGTTTTACATTCAAGAATGGTTCAAAAAGATTACGGGACTTCCCGGAGTCACCACTCAACCGGTTGCGGGAGCCCAAGGCGAGCTGGTTGGACTTAAAATGTTTCAGGCCTATCATCGAGAGCGCGGCGAAGCGGACAAAAGAAATATCGTTATCATTCCAAAGTCCGCCCACGGCACCAATCCTGCCACCGCCACCATGGCGGGTTTTGAAACCAAAAAAGTCCAAGGCGAAAGCTATGGCATCATTGCCTTGGACGCGCTCCCCTCGGGAGAAATGGACTTTGAAAAATGCAAGGAACTCATAGAGAAATACGGCGATCGCCTGGCCGCCGTCATGGTCACAAACCCCAACACCGCCGGCATTTTTGAGACAAACTTCAAGGACATGAGCGATCTGGTCCACGCCAAAGGCGGCTTTGTTTATATGGACGGGGCCAATATGAACGCCATCGCCGGATGGGTGGATTTAAACGCCCTCGGAGTGGACGCCGTCCATAACAATCTTCACAAGACCTGGTCCATTCCCCATGGCGGCGGGGGCCCGGGCGACGCTATTGTCGCGGTAAGCGAGAAACTTGCGGACTATTTGCCAGGCGTCCAAATTAAAAATGAAAATGGAGCCTATTCCACTTATAAAACACCCAAGTCTATCGGAGAATTCCATCGCCACTTTGGAAATTTTGCGCATAAAGTTCGGGCCTACACCTACTTGGCGGCTTTGGGAGCCGAAGGCATAAAGAAGATGAGCGCCACCGCGACATTAAGCGCCCGCTATTTGTATCAAAACTTGCGGGAGGTTTACCCTGTTTTGCCGGCGGGTTCCGAAGACTCCCCCAGAATGCACGAATTTATCCTTACCTTAAGCGAGGAAATGTTTGGAAAAGTTTCCAAGGCTGGAACCCCTAAAGCGCAGGCCATCGCGAAAGTTGGAAAGCTCTTTTTGGACTTTGGTTTTCACGCCCCCACGGTGGCGTTTCCAGAACAATACGGTTTAATGATTGAGCCCACTGAATCCTACAGTAAAAAAGAATTGGACAAATTTGCCCATGTTGTCAGATCCATCCATCAAATGATCCATGAATATCCTCAAATCCTGACCACCGTTCCCCACTTCACCCCTATTGGAAAAGTGAATGAAGTGGAGGCCAATAAAAATCCCCGGCTTTTTGAAAAGCTAGGCCAGAGTTTGCCGCCGGTTTTGCCGGATAAGATCGAACCGGAAGTTCTTAGAAACATAGAACCCAAAGCTCTTTTAGAAGAAATTTTAAAAGCGCATGAGGAAAAAGCGCGCGAGGAAAAAGCTTAATGAAATTATTTGCGATTATTTCTTTATTATTGTCACAGGCGGCCGGAGCCGACCTCGAAACAAGCCATGTTACCATGTACAGCTTTAAATCTCCCTACGGAGTCGATTGGTCCTCGCCTTCAAATCTCGCTGTTTCCGCCATCAAAAACACCCTGGCCTACAAAACGGGTCTAACTTCCAACCCAAGAAATATTGGCCATTCGGCGATAAAAGTCAGTTGTCAAAATTTAGATGGAAAGCAAAGGGAAATTTACACAGGCATGGGCTCTGTAAACTCCAATAAAGAAGCCATCGATTTATTGTGGAAAAACTCCGCCTTAGGCGTGCTATTGCATCGCTACAAGGGAGAGCTAGACAAACAAGTTGAGCTAATCTCGGATATTGAGTCCGGCCAAAAAGCGGGAGACATCAATTCGGTGACCTACCTTATTGACCACGACAAATGCGAAGAGTTGGCCGCGCATTATGACGAGTGGATTAAGAGAAAAGCCTATCTCAATTACGGACTTTTAGAAAAGCCTTTGGAGTACACCGGCGCCGGCTGCTCGGCTTACGCTGTAAGTTATTTGCGAAGAAACAACATCGCTCCCGAGGAACATAAAAAGCATTGGAAAAGAACGGTTCGCATTTCCACAAAGCTTGTCGGTCCCCACAATCGTTTGCCTTATGTTAACGACCAGCAAGAGTTTCACAGTCCAAAGAAAACCGAGGATGGCGCCAATTTATTACACCTCATTTTAAGCGCCAACAAATGGGCGGCTCCCAATGATGAAGAAGTCGTGGAGCTTGAGTTTTGGTCTCCCGATATGATGTACAATTGGACAAAAAAAGTCGCCCGCCAGCATAAAAGAGATATTGCGCAAAAAGACGCGACTCCTTTTAAAGTGGAAAAAACCCATAAAACTTTTAACGTGATTTTTGACACAAGATCCAAATAGACAAGCCTTGGCCCTAGTTTAGAATTCAAGGCTTGTCCAAGGATTTTAATAACCAATGATAAAGCCTCCTCTTAAGATTTGCTCTCGGCGCGAATAATCTATTAATGTTTCTCCATATCCGTCGAAGTATTGAACAAAAAGCTTAAGACTGGATTCGTTGTCAAAAATCTTGAAATTCATGCCATAGACATGCGTGGAATAATCTATATTGGAACCAGGTTGAAAACGGTAAAAAAAATGCCTAAAAAATCCATAGCCAAGCTTGAAGGTGAAGTCCGCGTAGAAAGGCCCCACGTAACGAGAGATGTCGGGATTGTAATAGTCTTCGTCAAAAAAATGTTGAAATCCAAATAAAACTTCGTCATCCTCAAACAAAAAGTTGTCCCAAAGCGCTTCCACAAACATCCGGTTGTACATTCTAGAGTTGGTCCCGCCTTCCCCGTTTGATTTATGTCCCACGCCCAAGCGCTGCCGGGCATGTTGAGAATTTTCTTGCTCAAAAGAATAAAAGAATTCGGGTTGATAATTAATGTCTTTCATGGGACTTGAGGGTTTCGTGTAAAAATCCCAAAACATTCTTTGAGTGTACCCGAAATAAAAATCGGCGCGTTTTAAAAGTTTGTATTTAAAGCTTAATTGAATTTTTGAATTTTGATCTCCCGCCAAGAAGTACATGGGCCGATAGTGTTTGAGCTCATAAGAGCGCTCCTTTGAAAGAGCGACTTTGGTTAAGATAGCTAAAATAAGCAGAGGCCCTGACAGGAGGGCGAACAACTTCATACAATGTTTTTATCGCGTCTCAGCTTTAAAGGAAAAATACCCGCTAAGACATGGGTTGGAGCAATATCTAGGCCATACAAAGCCTAAATATCGCTTACGCGGCCTTTTTATCTTTATTAGAAAGATCGCGCTTAAGTTGTCCAATCATTTCACCAGCGCCATTTAGACGCGTGGCAAGCATGCGAGACAGATTAAGCATCAAAATAGAGAAAATCTTGGTGTCCCTTTCATAAAGTCCGAAAATATCCTCATAGTCCATAACAAGAACATCCGCGAAATTATTAACGCGAATATCGGCGTTGCGAACATTTTCTTTTAAGAGCACCATTTCTCCAAACAGGTCTCCCTTTCTCAGCTGAGCAAGTTCCAAGTCTCCTTTCATCACGGAGGCCGAGCCTTGTAGAAGCAAGAAAATTTCATTGCCGGTGTCCCCGTTTTTAAAAACATGGTCTCCCGGCTCAAGGTTCAACACTCGACACAACCCGACAATTTTCATGATTTCTTGGTCATAAAGCTCATAAAAAATAGGGCAGCCTTTAACAACTTGAAGTATGCTCATGTCTACCCCGCTTTTTTCACGTCTTTAGAGTGGCGTATTTCTTCCAAGATGGCGTCAATTGACTCGCGCATGGCCTGAATCTCCTTATCCATATTGATCTTTTTAGGGTCCGTCTGCAAATGATACCAAAGCACTTGTAAACCGTTTTCCACTTTTTCGAAAGTGCCCTCTCTCGTTCCCTCAATCGGGAAAAGAGTGTTAAGCAATGTTAGAATAATGGAAAAGAAAATCCCGGCAATAGAGGTTTTCATGGCAAAAGTAACGTTAATAACGAATTGGGTAAGAGTTTCCCCTGAAGCTTCAAGATTGTTAAAATCTATTCGCGCGATTTCCGGCAAGGCCATGCTAATCCCGATAAAAGTTCCAAAGACTCCCAAAACAATAAACATAGTCGGCAGCACGTCCAAAATTCTGGTAATGCCGTTAATGGGTATAATTCCAAATATTTTCGACCAATTTTCATCGTCGTTCATCACCCGCTCGGTCAACTGGCCAAAATCCGGGGCCGTTTTAGAGGAAAAAACGCTTGTTTCATTTTGAATGGAAGCGATCATTCCGTGCTTTGAACCCACATATTCTTTAAGGGAGATTCCTTCTTCTTTTTTCTCCGCCGCGCTCTTAGTTTTCCTTTCCTTCAGATCCTTTCGCAAATTTCGATCAGGCAATTTTTTGTTTACCCGTCCCAGGATATTGTTAAGGTAATCCTCCACATTATCGCTTTTTATTCCCTTGGTTTTGTCTTCGTCCAGGGTGGAAGACAGCTCGCGGGTAAAGTGAGAAAAGTACGCCTCGTCGCGCTTGCTGTGGGTGAATGAAATCCATCGCAACGCCAAGGCAAGAATAATAATTGTCGTCATGAATTCGATTAAATAGTTTCCAAAAAATGAGAGAATTAACTCAATCATAAATCACCTGCCTTGTATTGAATAATTTTTTCCAACGTTTTAGGATCTTCTTTTAATGTAAAGCTCAATTCTACTCGTTGAGAAAGAGCGCAGTCGTATTGCCCGCAATTGTCTTTAGTCACGTAATCTTTGGGCTCAAAGGAGGCGATTGAGCGCATGACATTCTTCTCCACCGGTTTGTTGTATCCGTGCCCAATGGAGCGGGTGAGGCTTCTCATATAGAACTTATAAGGATATTTTTTAATTTGCCTGCCAAAGACATAATTGGTGATTGAAGCCGCTCTTCGGGCCGACAGATTCAAGTTGTAATTGTAGGGTGTCGGTTGATCCGACAATGGGTCGACATATTTCCCCAAAAAACTTGGCGACGCGTGGCCTTCCACGTTAAAGCTTGCAACCTTCTCTTTCACACCTGCCTCGCTAAACAGCGCCTCGGCGTACAAAGGAATAATTTTAGACAGTTGTTTTTGGGCGCTTTTAGTCAATTTGGCGCTGTCTGTTTCAAACAGCAGATTTTTATCCATTATAAGGGTCACGGTTCCCGTCTTTGGGTCGACTTGCGCGTTGATATTATTGGATCTAAACTTGTTGGCCAAGTTCTTAGCAATATTGGCGCGCAGATTTTTCTTCTCATTTTGAATTTTATCCCCAATCGAGGAAATATGCCCTTTAAGATTTTTCACCGCCTTGTCCTTGAGCGCCACTTGCTTGCCGCACTCGACCAGTTTGTTTTTTTCACCTGAAAGTTTTTGAAACAAATTGTTATTGTTTTCTTCACATTGTTCGTTTTCGTTGGAGAGGGCCGCAAGCTCTCCTTCCAGCCCGTTATTTTTATTATGAAGATTTTTAATTTTGTCGTCCTGATCAATAATCATATTGTCCCGGGCGCCAAGCGCGTTTTGCAGATAGCCGATTTTACCGTCTTTTAAAATATTGTCCATATTAACGGTGGCAAACTCGTCTTGCGCTTTTTTAAGAGCGTTTTCCAAACCGCGTTTTTCACCTTCTAGCTGGCCTAACTCGTTTTTAAGACCTTGGTTTTTTCCCGCCATGCCTTTGAGATCGCCTTTGAGTTGGCCGACTTTGTTTTTAAGACCGCCAAGCTCCCCTTGCAATTTTCCGACTTTGGCGTTGGCCTGGCCTAACTCGTTTTTAAGACCTTGGTTTTCGCCCGCCATGCCTTTGAGATCGCCCTTGAGTTGGCCGACTTTGTTTTTCAGGCCGCCAAGCTCGCCTTGCAGTTTTCCGACTTTCGATTGTGATTGTCCAAGTTTTTCAGAGAGGCCCTTATTTTGATTTTCCATGCCCTTGAGTTCGCCCTCAAGCTTTGCAATGGTTCCTTGCAGCTCTTTTTCGCTTTTTCCCATGCCCTCAAGTTCTTTATTCATGCTTTGAATTTTAGCCGCTTGTTTGGCGTTTTTTCCTTCCAAATTTTTCTTTTCTTTGGACACGCCGGCGAATTTATTTTCCGTCTCGCTTAGACTTTTGCCTTGAGCTTGAACTTTTGATTTTAGAGCGGCAATTTCGTTGCCTTTTTGTTTAGCTTCGGCATTGGCGGCCTTAAACTGGTTCTCCATCG
>JBBDND010000070.1:0-6058 GCA_040877865.1 Bacteriovoracaceae bacterium
CGGAAGTGATGGTGCCGGTTTTATCCATAAAAACATTTTTGACGGCGTTTATTTTTTCAATGACGTGATCGTCTTTTATGATGATTCCCCTTTTTGCAAAAGCCCGCATGCCAAGAAGCAAGGTTATGGGCATGTTGAATCCCAGGGCGCAGGGGCATGTAATAATAATCATGGCCAGCGCCCTTTGAAGCCCTTCCTCCGGCCGTCCTTGCCAGCTAAAATAAAAGAAAACGACAAGACTCAACAAGCTCACAGTAATTGTCAATCGTTTGGCAAACGCGTCGGCAACCCGGGCCAGACGGGTCTGTTTTCCCCAATTGCTTTGCAATCTTTCCAGGATCTCGCCCATCTTGGAGGCTTTAGAGCTTTTTTTGACTCTTACCCGCAAAGCCTCGCTTTGATTTTCAGCTCCCGCGTAAACCCAATCCCCCTCTTTTTTGTAGACTGGCAGGGATTCTCCAGTGAGGACGGACTCATTGACATAAGACGAGCCGCTTTCAACGACGCCGTCCGCGGGAAAGGTGGCTCCCGCCTCAATCTGGACCAAATCCTCCGGAGCAAGAAGACTTGCGTGGACTTCTCGTTGTTCTCCTGTGGGAAAAATCCTCAAGGCGCTGACGTTTGAATAAAAACTTTTTACCTCGCTGGCGCTCATTCCCTTCTCGCGGGCCAAACTCAAGAGATGCCTTGAGCCCAAAAGCAAAAATACCAGCATGGCGATGGTGTCAAAGTAAATATCGCCTTGGCCTGTCCATGTGTGCCAAGCGCTGACCAGAAACCCAAAAATGACGGCGAAAGCTATGGTGATGTCAATTGAAAAACTCTGATTGCGAACGGCCGCCCAGGAGGTTTTATAAAAAGGAATGGAGCAATAAAAAACCACGGGAAGACACAAAAAAAGCGACACCCAATCAAACCATGTCCTCAAAACGCCCTCAAGTCCGGAATAAGAACTCGCGCTCAAAAGCATGATATTGCCGGCGCAAAAGAAAGCGACTCCAGCTCTTATCAATTGGGAACGGTTTTCGGCCAGTTTTAATTCTTTGGCTTTGGCGTCTTCAAACACCGGGCGCGGGCGATAGCCATATGAAGAAATGGTCTTAGCCGCTTGGGAAATATTCGCGCCCGGCTCGACTCTTAGCTCAAGGATTGAGCTTTCCAAGGAGAAACGGGAGTACTTAACAAAGCTGAGTCTTTCGGGAAGTTGCTCTAAAATCCACAAACAGGCCTGGCAATGCGCTCCTTCAATATAAAATTTGATCAAGAGCAAATCGTTTTTATTTTCAAGTTTTTTATTTTGAAACTCTTGGTCGTCCAGATAGGAAAAGCTATTGGATTTTTCTGAAAGAAAGTCGGCGGGAGCAAGTTTTTGGTCTCTTAAATCATAGAAGCGCTCCAGCCCGTTTTCGAGCATGGTCTGATGAACCACGCGACAGCCTTGACAACAAAAGGCTAAATTTTCGCCGCCTTTAACCAAGCCTCCGTCAATATCATTTCCGCAGTGCGCGCACTGAAGTTTAAGCCGCTCCATAGAAATGAATATAAAGCGAGAAACGTTCAAAAAACCTGAGCCAGGTCAGCTTTTTCCTTTATTTTTTTTTTTACCGCCGGTTTATCGCCTTTCTTATAGGGATTTATTCACCAATTGGCGCAGCCTGGCTTTTTCCAGGTCGTCCACTCCGTTGATAAGAGCGCGATAGATATTGGGAGAAGCCTCAAAAGAGAGCTGTTCATTGAAAGGGAGCACGGTTATGAGCATATTTGCGGGTTTTTCAACGCTAAAAGTTGTCCACATGGGTATTTCATATTTAGTTTGGAAATACATTTCTGACTCGTTAATTCTTAAAATTTTTCCATACCTTTTAACAGAGGCCACAGATCTTGGGTCACTGGTTTTTAAATAGACCTTTCCCTGACTCTCGCTGATGCGCAAGCGTTGGTCCAAGGTTTGCGATAGCTCTTTTATCGCGTCCAAATGGATGGTGTTCTTATAAGCGATAATATTTTGATAGTCATGCAGGTTCTTTAAAACCACGCTATTGTCGTGATAATTAAAAACCAAAACCACAGGGTTGTAGTCCTCAAACCTTCTGATTTGCTTGACGACTTGGCTTAAAACATTTTCGTTGTTTCCCTGTTTTTCATAGTGAAAAAGAATCAAATGGGGTTTTGATCTTCTGATTTGATAAAAATCATGGGTCAATTTAGTTTGAAAGTTGATGGTAAATTTAAATTGATCAATTTTTCCGTCGAATTCTTTGAAGATCTCAAGTGTTTCGTCGACCACCAAGACTTTTAATCTTTTGGGAACGACATCGCTCTCATTTTCTTCGATCCATTTTTTTACTCTTTTGCGAATGGGAGCGAGTTCGCTCTTTCTTTTTTCCAAATCCTCCAAAACAAACTCAAAACTCTTTTGAGCGTCGCCCTTTAGATCTTCCTGGCTTTCTTTGAGCTTCTTATAGGTCAGCCAGGAAGACTCGCTTGCTCGAAAAAACTCGCTGTCCACAAACGTGTGCTTTAAGTTATAACTGTATCTTTGATTGTAGTATAAATCGCTGTCGCTAAAGTTTTCCACAAAAAATCTTGAGCTGTCCATAAGACGGCCCAAGGGATGATCTTCAAGCTCGACAATCTTGTCCGGGGCCAAGGGAGAGCTTGTTTCCACTCTAAAGTGGTCGTCGGCAATGTAGCCAATTCTTAGGATTTGTTTATAAACCAGCTCGGGAATGCTTTTTCCTGTGGCGTATTCATTTACCGACTTCAACGAAGGGTCTAGAAGAGAAAGAGGATGGAAGACAACCTCGTCAACCTCCATTCCCTTATAATGATTCAATCTCACCCCCGCCAAAGCTCCTTTCAAAAGACTCTTTTGACCGTCTTGAAATTGATGCAAGGCAACCACCGCTTTTAAGCGCGTGACATTATTGCGGCAAAGCAGTTTGCACAAAGACAAACATTTCAATGGCTCCACAGAAAGATCAACATAAACAATGTCACAATCTTTTTGATAGGTGTCTATAAAAGAAGCTGGAGGATGAAAGTTCCCATCCACATGTTCTTGCTCAAAAATTGGCTTTATAGAAGATGAAAAATCACCAAACTTATTTTGAATTTTTTCCCAATATCGCCGATCATTGCCAATATATTTTACAACAAACGCTTTCATACCGGCATTTTAACATTGTTTCAGACAGTTTTGCTAAATTTTTCGTTTTTGTCTTTAGAAGCCTGATAATAAGGGTCCAGTGAAGAAGCGATGCTCCGTATAAAGGTTCTGCCAAGGGGGGTGGCCAAATAGCGGCTTTTTTCCAAAACCAATAACCCGTCTCTTTCAAAATCCTCAAAACTTTTTTTGAGCTGTTCAAAGTCCTGCAAAAGGCTTAGCTCGTCCACGTCTATTTTAAGATTGCACATGAGATCTTGAATAATTTTTTCTCTTAAATCGTCTTCCCCAAGTTTCAAATGTCCTTTATTAAGCGGAATTTTTTTGGAGCTTGCCAGCTTTAAATAGGGTTCGAGATCCTTTTCGTTTTGGACGTATCCATAAGAGTTGCTGGATATGGCGCTGGCTCCCAGCCCAATCAGGTTTTGAGCTTTTTCGTCGGTGTATCCCATAAAGTTTCTCGTCAATTTTCTTTGCCGAGACGCCAGATCCAAAACACTTCCCTTTTTAGCGTAATGATCCATTCCAATTTCAGAATACCCGGCCTTTTCAAAGAGCTCTTTGCCGGTGTCGTAGAGTTTTCTTTTGTCTTCCCCTTCCAAAATATCAGAGGCCTTGATCAAATTTTGATGTTTAAACCTGCTTGGCAAATGGGCGTAGCTGTAAAAAGAAATTTGTTCGGGCGCCAGCTTGTCGCTCAGACCTACAGTTCTTGCGATGGTTTGAGGACTTTGTTTTGGCAATCCCCAAATAAGATCGAAATTCACGTGTTTAAACCCGGCCGCGCGAGCTTCGGCGCAAACTTTTTCCACCATTTCAAAGTCTTGTATCCGGTTGATGGCCTTTTGAACTTCCGGATCAAAGTCTTGCACCCCAAAAGAAATTCGAGTGAAGCCAAAATCCGCCAATAATTGAAATTGCTCTATAGTGCACGTCCTTGGATCAACTTCTATCGCTCCTTCGAAATCGTCGCTTAAAAAAGAGGTGAAAGGGTCAAGCATTCTTCGCATTTGCTTGGGGGTTAGGAAATTGGGCGTGCCGCCTCCCAAGTGAAGAGATCTAATTTTAAGATGAGGAAAAGTTTCGGTGTAAATTTCCAGCTCTTTCAAAAGCCCGTCCAAGTATCTATCCCCTTCGCTTTGATTTTTGGTAATGACTCTATTGCAGCCGCAATACCAACACAGCTTGGCGCAAAAAGGCACATGGATATACATGTCGGCCCGCGGGTCTAACGCAAGGCCTTTTTCAAGGCATGAAAACCAATCCCTTTCATCCATATTGTTCTTCCAGTAAGGCATGGCCGGATAGCTGGTGTAACGGGGAGCTTGTTGATTGTATTTTTCGAATAAACTTTTCATGCCCCTTAATGTACCCGCATACAAACAAGAAAAAAGTGACATAAGTCATGTTCTCAAAAAAGAAAGGTCGCTATGATGGCATCCAGGAGGCGTTTTATGCCAAAAAACAATGAGATGACTCAGGAATGCGAAAGCTGCGTTTCTTTAACCAAAGGAATTTTTTGCGGTCTAAAAGAACCTGAATTAGTCGATGTCAGCAAACACAAGGTTTCCAACCATTATAAAAAAGGACAAACTCTTTTCGTGCAGGGAAACCCCCCTTTTGGAATTTATTGCGTGAACAAGGGAAATGTCAAAGTGACCCAAGTGGCTCCAGACGGCAAAGAGTCTATCGTTAGAATAGCCACCAGCGGAGACGTGCTGGGACATCGCTCGCTTTTGACTGACCAATATTACCAGGCCACCGCCACGGCGCTTGACGACACCAATGTTTGTTTTATCGACAAAAAATACATCTTAAAATTAATTCAAGAGCAACCAAGTGTGGCGTGCAATCTTATTGGAAAGCTGGGAAGGGATCTGGGCGCCGCCGAGCATCGCATATCGTCTTTCTATCAAAAAAATGTGAGGGAGAGGTTGGCCGAGCTCTTGCTGCTATTAAAAGAAAGCCACGGAACGCCGACAGAGAACGGAATTTTATTAAACATTAAGCTGACCCGGGAAGAGATGGCGTCCATTATTGGCACCGCCAGCGAAACTTTGATCAGATTTATGTCCGAACTTAAACAAGAGGGTCTTATAAGGCAAGACGGAAAACAACTCTTCGTCCTCAATGAACAAGGACTCTTAGACTTTGCGGGGACGGCCTACTAAATCTTATTTTTTCCTGATCTAAATTAGAGATTTTTTTTTGAGGCCGCTTTATCGTGAATATATGAAAAAACAAATCGCCGTTAACTTATTAAGTCTTGATCAAATCGCCTTCTTGGAGGCCCATTGTCCTCCGCGGACTTTTCTTGCGCCGGAAGCCTTGGTTTATTCGGGGCAGGTTCCTCAGGCCGGCTATGTTTTATTGGAAGGCAAGATCACTTTTGACAGCAGGAACAAGACTTTTGAAACAGTCCCAAAAAACAGCATGATTTGTGTAAAAGAGCTTTTGAGCAACAGTCCCGTCCCGCGGACAATTCAAATCCACCCCAATTCAAAGGTCCTTATTTTAGACAAGTCTTCGGTGCTTGAAATGTTGCGCTCGCCCCAAGGAAGATTCTTTGAAATCAATCTTCCGGCTTAATGGTTCGGCTTAATGATTATTGAGACTTGCTGGTCGACTCAAAAATTTTGTCGGCGCTTTGGGCCACAAACCCTTGATACAAATTTCCGTCCGCTCCCGCGTGTCTTTTGGCGAATTCAAAATAACAAGAGGGAATGGTCATTTTTTTGTCTTCAAATTCCACTTCAACTTTGTCCGCCAAAGTGGAAGACTGCTCCAGCAAAACATCTTCAGATCCCTTGATTTCTCCGCCGGAATCATTTAGCTTGAATCCCTTGGCCTTTAAGAATTCGTTCAAATCCTCAAGCCCTTGAAAGCTTTTTA
>JBBDND010000071.1:0-6034 GCA_040877865.1 Bacteriovoracaceae bacterium
CGCCGACAATTTTGGTGTAGGCGCCAAGTCCAAACAACTGGCATCCCTCGTTTCTCGCCCGTTTTGTTAAACAAACGAGTTTTGAATAAATTTTTTCTTTTTCCGAACTCATCATCATTTTTGGAGTTTCAGAGATTGCGTATATTTCGCCCACGGCCTCGACGCCGGAAGCCGCGCTTTTTATCCCCGAGATTTTTCCATAGTGAAACCCGGGGAGGGCGCTCACGGCCTTTTCGCTAAAGTCCTTAACGCTTTCAAAGCGCCTTAGCGGACGTATCATGGGATGCTTTAACAGATCGTGAGCTCCTAATGGGTGGACGACAAATCCAAATCGGCTGGCCTGTCCCATGGAATTGGAGGATATGACAACTTGCTTGGGACGAATTTCCAATTTTTCGATGAATTCAAAGACCTCTCCCTCTGTTAACGGAGAGCCCTCGTCTTTTAGCGCTTGAAAAATTCCTTCCATCAGAGAATGGCCATAAAAAGGCATCTTCTCGTTTTTAACCGAACATGTGTAAATGTTTGCGGCATTTGTTTTCTTCAGAATTTCAAGAGTTCTGCTGTTTAAATAGTCAATAATGACGCTTTTGCCCGTCAAGTCCGGCAATTGCAAGTATTCCAATTGGGCGTTGTTTAAGAGGAACACGTCACATGAAAAAAAATCTTTAAACGAGGGGATATGGCGCAAGAATTTTTTGGTGTAATCCCTGTTGGCAAATTTTCGTATTCTTCTCTGATTCAAGAACGGAAAGTTCAGGGAAAGAAAGTTTTCCAGTTGTTTGGAGTTTTTTAACAAAAGAGGGAGTTTGTTGAAAAAATACGGGTCGGCCAGGCAAAACTCGCATTCCTGTCTTTCCAGCTCTTGCAAAAGCTGCAGTTGGGAACTTGCCAGAAAAAAACCGATTTTTTTATGATTAAAGAGTTCAGGGTTTTTGGAGATTAAAAAATTAAGTGCCCAAGGCATGTAAATGTCGCGAATATTTCTTCCGTCTACAATGGGCGTTTTCTCGCTCATGCTCATCAACTCTTTGACCTGGGGATGTTCGTATATCTTTCCTTTAACTTTAATTGGAGAGGGGAGGCCCGTTAAGGATATGACATCGAATTCTCGTTCATGCCTTTTAATGAGCTGCCTTAAAAGAGAATGGTTAAATTCGACGCCAAGACGCTTGACCCGAATCTTTTGGCCTAAAACCTCCACTGTTTCGTCAAAATTGTCCGCGGCGGCTCCCATTGAGAGGTTTAGCAATTCTTTCATTAAGAACCTTCCCTAAAATGAATCTTGCCGCCTTTTACCAGGCGGGAAATCATTTCTTCGATTAAATACTCCCTATGATTTGGAAAGTCCTTCCTTCTCTCGCTTGTGTCAAAAGAGGCTTCCATAAACATATAAGGCATTAATTCCTTGGGCATTCCCATTTTGGGAAACAAATGCTTGTATAAATTATTTCTTTTTACTCTCACTACCGAGCAGTTAATCCCAATTTCAGCCAAACATTGTTCAATGAAATTCTTTAAGCTGATTTGGTTTTTTCCTATGAAGTGGTACGTTTTGAGTTCTTTTTCGGGGGTTGGGCGCAAAACGCTTTCTGAAATCCACTCGGCGAGAATATCAACAGGAACAATGGGAAAGATCGTTTTTGGCCCAAAAGGCAGAGGCAAGAATCCAAGTTTCTCTATCCAGTGATGATAATTGTCTATTTCGTGCATGAATTTTAAAAAATAGTAAGGCCCGTCGATTTTCTCAATTTCACCTGTTTGACTGTCCCCCACAACAATTCCAGGACGATAAATTCTTTTTTTTACATCTCCAATCTGCATTGTTCTTACCAAATGCTCGCCTTGCATTTTACTTTTGGAATAGTGGTCGGGAAAGGGTGTGTCTATGAAAAAGTCCTGTTCTTGAATTCTGCCGCCGCAGGAGCCGTTAACGGCGTAAGTTGAAATGTGATGAAAGTAGACCAGGCTTTTTAACTTTCTGCTTAAATTCAAGACATTTTGAACCCCAATAACATTGTGAGTATACGCGTCTAGCACGTTCATCGCCAAATCGTAATAGGCCGCCAAGTGAAGAACATGGCTAACGCTTTCCGAGAGAAGGTTTACATCTTCTACATGGGAACAAACGTCGTTTGAAAGTATGTCCCCTTCAATGATTTGAATCTTCTTGCTGTTTGGAAACGCCTTTTTTGCTTTTTCCAAGGAGCGTTTTCTTACCAGGAGAAATATTTTCTCCACTTCCGGCTCAAGGAGGCGAACAACTTTCTTTCCAATAAATCCGGTGCCCCCGGTGACAAGTATTTTCATAACAAGCTTATTTCTTCCAAATTGTGGGATGAATAATAATCCGAGTCCTCGGTGTACATAAAAATCCGCAAGGCCTGCGGGCAGGCCTTAACTTCAAAAGATCTCTCTTGGCACAATATTTCTCCGTCTCCCAAAAAAGAGATTGGGTCGTTGTCCATGTTGGAAATTTTCAAACTGTCAGTTTCAAAGCTTACTAAATCCTTGTCATTACCGGGAAACTTTCCAATCAAAAGGTTGAAAGAGCAGTTTATCAACGCGGCTTTAGTTTTATGTTTTAATATTGTGACGTTAAACTTTCCGTCATTATTTTTAGTGTCGGGAGCTAAATTGAACTTTCCTCCCAACACGGATTGATTGTTTATTAAAACAATTGGGGCTTTAATAACAGGGTTTGGCAAGGGAAGGTCTGGAGATTCCAAGCGCAAGTGATACCGTTTCATTTTTGTAAAGGCCATTTCTTTTGTGAATACCAAAGGATAAATATTGGCGCCCATGCTCTTCATCACATTTAAAAAGCCGACATAGTTCTTTCTGTACAGGTTGATTTTTAAGGCGACATCCGCCGCGCTGCCCACCCCTCCATTTGTGGCCATATAGCGGCCGTTAACTCTAATAAGGTCAATTTGAGAATAGGTTTTGTGTTGAAAGACTTTCATAATTTTTTTTATAGTGTGATCCATGCCAACTTCTGTAGCGAGATCGTTGGCGGCTCCGGCGGGGATAATTAACAGATTGATCGAGGTGTTGGCGATCTTTTGCAAGATAGTGTTAATGGTGCCGTCCCCGCCGATCGCAAAAATATACTCCACGTCTTTGCGCAGATCTTCTCCGAGTTCCTCATGGAGTTCTTCAATACTCTTTGGTTGCTTGATTGTAGTCTCATGGCGGAATAAATGGTTTTTTAACCCCTTAAGGAATTTATCATGGCTATTAGAGGCTTTCTTATTTACATAGATAGAAATTCTACTCATTTAAGGATCCGCAAATACATTTATGTTTCTTGGCAATAACACTTAATCGGTTGATTGAGTGAAATGGTAAAGTATTAAAGGGAATAGATGGAATTGTTGAGTAATTTTAGATGTTTGGGCGGGGAGGGAGGAGGCTGTGCCTCCCTTATAGAAGGCTGATTTGCTGTAGATCATAGGAGTTGGCGTAGACCAAATCGTCCATATATGAACACACTTCTAGAGCTTGGGGGCAGGCCTCGATCTCTAAAATTTGATCCCGGTTTAAAATCTCTCCGTCTCCAAAAAAGGTCAGTGGTTCTTTATCTAAATTATTAATAGTGAGACGGTCTGTTTCAAAACTGATGAGGTTTTTATCATGAAAAGGGTAGTTGCCGGTTAAGAGGTTGTAAGAACATTGCAGCAAATCTTTTTTATTCTCATGCGTGAATATAGTGACATTGAATTTTCCGTCAGTGTTTTTGGTTTGAGGCGCCACATGAAACCTTCCGCCTAGAGTTGACTGGTTGTTAACCAATACCAAGGGCGTTTTCACCAAGGGATTTAACAAAGGAAGATCTTGGCACTCCAAGTGCAAGTTATAAAACTTCATTTTCCCAAAAACCATTTCTTTTGTGAAAATCAAAGGATAAATATTGGAGCCAACACCTTTCATAATGTTTAAAAAACCAAGAACGCTCTCTCGATAGGAATTAATTTTAGCCGCAACATCGGCTGCGCAGCCTATGCCCCCGTTGGTGCACATATAATGATCGTTGACCTTGATCAAGTCGACTTTTGTGTGAGTTTTATGTTGGAAAGCCTTAATAATATTTTTTAGAGAGCGGCCCATGCCGACTTCTCTTGCCAAGTCATTCGCGGTGCCGCCGGGAATAATAAGCAACTTGATGTCTTTGCCCGCGATTTTTTGCAATATCGTGTTAACCGTCCCATCCCCGCCTATGCAAAATAGATATTCAACGTTGTTCGCAAGGTCGTTGTCGAGTTCCGAGTATAGCTCCTCTTTAGTTTTCGGCATTTTTAATTCAAAGTCGTGCCTAAAAAGTTGGCTTTTGATTCTGGAGGCCCAGTCGTAATTTACATCAGACGCCTTAGGATTTAAATAAATTGAAACTTTGCTCATTTCACACCCCTCTTTCCTAGAATAGTGGTTATAACTTCTAAACCATTTTGAAAGGATGCTGTGTAAGTTTTACTTTTTTCTTTGTTTTGCTTTGCGTTGTTCATTTGATCTTATGGTAAAAATAATAACTGATTTCGGTGGTTTGGCGTTTTTTTCTTGCCAGAGTCAAAACATTTTATTTAAATACAGTATTGGCTAACTGATTTCCATGGAAGGGAGGTTTAAATGAGCATGAAGTTTTCAGTTAAGTTAGTTTCTTTGGTTTGTATCCTGCTTTTTATGTCGCTCTCATATATGAAACTACTTTAAAAATGACTAAATAAATAAAGAAGGGAGGCGAATGCCTCCTTCTTTTTTTAACAAGCAATAATTCTTGACTCTTGCATTTCTCCATAGCTAAGCTTTAAAAAATTATCAACGTCCGCAATTGTGGAAGTTCGGTGAAAAACCGACGCTGTCCCGCAACTGTAAGTCTTTAAAACGAATCTTTTACCCAAAGATTTAAAGACGAGCCAGATACGCAATTGCATCCATGGACCACCCGAGGAGGTTTTTGTGAAGTATCTTTTTCTTTTATTGCCCGTATTCGCCTTTTCCCAAACTTATCAACTAGAAAAAATTGTTATTGGTTCTAAAAGAGGACTTTCTGAAGATGTCTTCTCCACCTATACCGAGGCTATTTCCGACTTTTCATCCGCCGGCAACCGCAAAGCTTTGGATGTCTTGGAACAAATGCCAGGCGTCTCCGTCAATCAAAGCGGAGCTCCCGGACAGCAAGCTTTTATTCACATCCGCGGCAGCGAGGCCCGCCATGTTTTGGTTCTCATCGACGGAATAAGAGTCAATGATCCCTCAAGTGTGGATAAAAGTTTTAACGCCGCTCTTTTGAACGTGGGAGACATTGAGAAAATTGAGGTGTTAAAAGGCTCGCAAACCCTGCTATATGGCTCTGAGGCTATGGGAGGGGTGGTGAATATTATAACCAAAAAGGCCAGCGCTAAAAACTTCGTCTCCGCCCACGCGGGCTTTAGCCGCGGCTTTAATCTTGATCATACACTGATAAAAGACAACTCGATTTTGCGCGCCCATTTTTTTCATGACCAATCAGAAGGCGTTAGCGCCGCCGCCGGCGGCAGTGAAAAAGACGGCTTTCAAAACAAAGGAGCCACGCTGAATCTTTCGCGTCAATTTAGCGAAAAATTTGAAGGGGAGTGGACCTACAAGGTGATGGATCAGTTTGTTGAAACGGACACGGTGGACATGAGCGAGCCAGTGGACGCGCAAGACGATTATTCTAAATCTATTCAACAGGTTTTTTCTCAAAAGCTTAATTACAATCAAGAAGACTCTCGCTTTAGTTATCTCTTGGGCGCCAATAAAATGAATCGTTTTAATAAATCGTTTGGGTCTGTTGTCGGGTTTAACGCTTTTGAGTTTTCCAACGAGCTTCAATGGCAAAAAAACATTGAGAGTGGATCTTTTACTTTGGGAGCGGAAAACTTAAGCGAGACTTTTTCCCAGGACGCGGTGGAAGAAAAATTTGCGGGGCTCAGCAGCTTGGTTTTTATACGGGATTTTAAAAAAGGTCCATGGTTTTCCCAATATGGGGCGCGCGCCAGTTATCACACCCAAT
>JBBDND010000072.1:0-5993 GCA_040877865.1 Bacteriovoracaceae bacterium
TTATTCCTCTTTATGCGGGGCTGCTTGGTGGGAGAAAGACGGTTTTTATATGGTCGTTGGTTTCAATGCTTCTGGTGGGCTTTTTTATGAAAGCAAGCGCTATGGAATACGCTTTCCCCAAGTTGATTGGACCTGAAGGGGTCTTCTTGGCCCAGGCCGTAATCAATTTTGGCATTATCTGTCTTGCGGCCACGGTTATCACCCTGTTTTTGCGCATCAGAGAGGAAAATGAAGCCAAACTCAAACATAAAAACGATAAAATCAATCATCTCTTGCGCACTCTTACCCACGATGTGTCCAATTCTTTAACCGTTTTGAACGCGGCCTCGACTCTGTTTCAACTTGCCAATAAAGACCAGGAGAAGGCGAGGATATGCTCTCAAAAAATGAACATGGCCACGGGAGGAATTAATGACGTGATCAGCAATGTGCGAACACTGCATTCGGCGGAAAATGATTGGGAGACTATCACGGCCAGGCCGCACTTGTTGGAAAACTCAATTAAATCCTGCGTGGATCTTTTGAGCGACAAGTTAACACAAAAAAATATAGACATTCGCTTTTGCAAAGACCATGTAAAAGACGTCCAAGTAATGGTTGATCCCGTGTTCTTTAACCATCATGTGCTTATGAACGCTTTAACCAACGCCATAAAGTTTTCCGAGCCAAACTCCAAAATTGACGTTTGCGCCTTGAGGGCCAAAAGCGGGGTGTATCTAAAAATCAGAGATTATGGCGTGGGAATGAACGCAAAGACCGTGGCAAGTCTTTTTAAAGAGCAATCTGTGGATTCCACTCCCGGAACCGCGGGAGAGCCCGGTTCGGGGTTTGGCACCTTGATTATGCGCTCTTTTATGGAAAAGTTTGGCGGGCAAATCCTGGTGGATTCCAAGACCAAAGAACATAAGGACCACGGCACCACGCTGACCTTAAAGTTAAAAGAGGCCGGATCAATCGACGACTTTCAAGCTAATGACTTTGGTTTTGGCCATCTTGTCATGAAAAGTGTCAAGGCCAAAAAGTCTGACTATATAGCCCGCGCCAAAAAACACGGCGGAAACGAACTTTCCAATAATCTCTCTTAAAAATATTCTGCCGGAACTTAAGTCGCCTTCGTTGTTTTCTAAAATGACTCTTATGCGCAACACTCTTTTTCCCACAGTTTGACCGCTCTTTAACATTTGGGGAATGAAGTAAGCGCTGGGAATGGCGACGTAGGCGAAGAATACATAAAACACGTTCACGTAGACGTAATAATCCATAGAGACTTGAAGTCTGGCCAAAAGGTGGTCGTATAAAGCCGTAAAAGCCGTTTGAAAAACTCCCAAAATGACGGCGTCTATAAAAAACGCCAGAGCTCTAACATGAAAGCGGGCCTCTGAATAAGAGGAAAAGTCTTCAATTTGGTTGTGGTATTTTATTATCGGGTCTTTAGAGTTCACGCGCCTTCCTCGGCCAGTTTGGAGTCAATTGTTTTTCGCAATCTTTTTGAGCTGGTAAGATCCTTTATCTTTTTTAAATGATACTTATAGTTTTCCGTTAAGGCCATATGGTCTAAAATCGACTTTAAGGTTTTGAGAAGGTTTTTGATCTTTCGCGACCTTTTATAGCGCTCAACAAAGGCTTGGATAAATAATACGCCGGCCAATAATTCTTCCTGGTCGATGGACTGGTCTATCAGCTTGAGCAAATCTTTTTGGCTGAATTTTTTTAATAAAGAAGACATGCTCCACGAGTGAGGAACCTGCTGAATCGTTTTGAAAAATTCCGTCAGTTCCCCTTTACGATACAAATCATGCAAGTAACCGGGCAAAAACTCGCGCAATAAAATTTCTTCCTCCAATTCCAGACTCGCAAAGTCTTGATCTTCAGGGACAAGTCTTGCGATAACGGCGCTTATAACTGTCTTGTTATGGGGATTGTATTTTAAAATATCCATTGCTTGATCTAAAAAACGCTCTTTCCTGGGCTCGTTTTTTATTTTATTCCAGCGACGCAGCTCTTCCGAGTAAAGAAAATCTTTTGGAACCGGCCGCGCCTTGCCCCACAAAAAGCCTCCCCCCATGCCAAGCGCAAGCCCCAAGGCGTGGGCAAAGTAAGCGACATTTCCCTCCGCGGTCATGGAATAGACAAACTCTTGAAGCATAAAAAAGAAGAACATGTAGGTCTTGACTGGGAACTCGGCAATTTTTGAGGCGATATAAAAAAAGAAAATTTTAAGCTTTTGATGGAAAAACAACGCGTAAAAAGCGCCCATCACGGCGCTGACATTGGCGGAAGCGCCGAGAATGCGCAAAAAAGGTTGAGGGTTGACGTAAGCGTACAGCCCCAGCGCCGCCGAACCTAAAATCAGATACAAAAGACCGTAAGCGGCGCGTCCCATGCGCGCCTCCACATATCTTCCAAAGATAAAAAGAAAGAGCATGTTTCCCGCAAGATGCAAAAAGTTTTCATGAGAAAAAACAGCCAGCAAGAGCGCGGTTGCGGTGAGGTTGTCATGGTGAAGCAGGTGGTATTTTTCTCTAATTTTTTGGGTTTGAGCCTCGAGCCTGGTCATTAAACTTTTATAGATGGTATAAGAGGGGAGTTCTCTGACTTCTTGCGCCCTTTGATCTAAACTTGCGAGGAAGTTTTCATAGACTTTGCCAAACTCGGCTATGGCAGAGTGGGTCAAAGAAAAATCGCGCTCAAGAGACGAAAAGTCTTGGGCCTGAATCATCAAACCTCTCTCCCAAGCAAAACGCTCGCACAGGCCGTTGCCGAGATTCTGTTTGCAATACTCATAGAAGAGGTAATTGTGGGCTTCCTCCAGTCTCTGGTGGGTCTGCAACGACATGTACTCTTTTTCGTACTCCCGTTTTTCTTGAACGAAATAATGAAAAAGGGAACAGGAGATAATGATCAACCAAGTGATAAAAGGAAATGTTCTGGTTTTAAAACCTAGCCCCAAAGGAAAAAACATGAAGATATTATAGACCTGGCGGCAAAATAAATCGATTCGCCGCTTTGCCTTGGCTTCACATTCCCTTATAATTTCATTAGGCTTATTGTTAAATTTAAAATTAAATAATGAAAAAGGAATTTCATGAGATCCATGCCGTTGCACATTAAGATTATTCTAGGCCTTGTCTTAGGGGTTGTTTACTCTTTTATTTCCAGTTCTTTGGGCTGGAATGAATTCACCATTAATTGGATTGATCCTTTTGGGGCAATATTTATCCGCATTTTGAAATTTATCGCGGTTCCTTTGGTTTTGTTTTCCATTATAAGCGGAGTGGCGGGGCTTAAAGACGTTTCAAAGCTAGGACGCATGGGGGCAAAAACATTGTTCGCTTATCTATTGACGACGGTCATGGCGATCTCAGTCGGACTGGTGTTGGTGAACGCCATTCAGCCGGGTAAGTTTATTGAAGAAGATCAACGGGTTAAAAACCGGGTGCAATACGAGTTGTGGGTGCAAGACACCACGGGGAAGGCTCCCAAGGACAAAAGAAGCTTTTTAACCGACCCCCAATATAGAGAGAGGGTTGAAAGCGCTCTGACTCCCCAAGAATTGGAGGAGATGAAAGACAGGGTGAATGAGCAAGACGCCACCATCGCGGACAAGCTTAAAACAGCCGAAAAGACCAAGGAATCCCGACCTTTAGATTTTCTGGTGGGAATGGTGCCTGAAAACCTGGTGTTGTCCATATCCGACAATAGCTTGATGTTGCAGGTGATTTTCTTTGCCATTTTCTTTGGAATCACCATGGCTTTTTTGCCCGAGGCCACAGTTCGTCCCGTGTTTAATTTAGTTAACAGCGCCAACGAGGTCTTTTTAAAGATGGTTGAGATTGTCATGGCGGCGGCGCCGTTCTTTGTCTTCTGCCTTCTTGCCGGAGTCATTGCCAAAATGGCCAACACCCCCGGCGAGGTTTTGGAAATATTTAAGAGCTTAAGCTCTTATTCTATCACCGTGTTTATCGGTTTGGCCTTGATGGTCTTTTTAATCTATCCCCTAATCGCCAAGTTTGTGATTAAGGGGCTTTCTTACTCCAGATTTTTTAAAAACATCGCGCCGGCGCAGTTCTTGGCTTTTTCCACCAGCTCTTCGGCGGCGACGTTGCCGGTGACTATGGAGTGCCTTGAGGACAATATGGGCGTTTCTAAAAACGTTTCAAGCTTTGTTCTTCCCATTGGCGCCACGGTCAATATGGACGGCACCAGTTTGTACCAAGCGATTGCTGTTGTGTTCTTAGCCCAACTGCACATGGTGGATTTGACCTTGGCCCAGCAGCTGATAATTGTCATGACGGCCACATTGTCTTCCATCGGAGCCGCCGCGGTCCCAAGCGCCGGTCTTGTCATGATGATTTTAGTGCTTCAGTCTGTTGGACTCAATCCGGCGTGGATAGCCATTGTTTTTCCCGTGGATAGAATTTTGGACATGTGTAGAACCGTGGTCAACGTGACCGGGGACGCCACTGTTTCCACCATTATCGCTTCCTCTGAAAATGAACTGAACATGCCCGAGAAGCTGCACGACTATTCTCACATCAAAGAATCTTAAAAGGCGCCACGCTCTTTCTCGTGTAGTATCGCGTTAAAAATAACGCTTTCCTTTACGAGAAAGAGCGTGGCACCATACCCGACCAAAGCAAGCGCGTAACAAAAACTTACATTTGCGCCTAAGCTTTGTCTGAGCGTTTCCATTCCGTTTTCCAAATTATAAGATTTATCCAATTAACAAATGACAAGGATGTTCGTTTATAAATAGGAGGTTTCATCCATGAGCTTAATAGATCAGTTCCACGCCGGCGGCTTTTTCATGTATTTCATTCTACTCTTTGGACTGCTTTCACTGGCCGTGATTGTGGAAAGAAGCGTTGCTTTGTACGCCAGATATAAATCGGCTCCGGAAGACTTCCGAAAGAAAATTTTAGCGTGCGTCTCTCAAGGGGATTTTAGAGCGGCCATGGACTATATAGAAATGAGCGCTCCCAACACCAGCATGGGCAGAATCGCCATGATTGGATGTAAAATGAGAACCAACGGCGCGGGCGATGAAGCGTTGCAGGCCAGAATGGACGAGCAATTGTCCAAAGAAATTAGCTCCGTTGACAAGAGAACCGGCTTTTTGGCCATGTTCGGCAACGTTTCCACTTTGTTTGGACTTCTTGGAACTGTTACCGGCTTGATCAGCTCCTTTGCAGGCGTTGCCGCGGCAAGTCCGGTTGAAAGGGCCAACCTTCTGTCTTCCGGGATTTCTGAAGCGCTTAACTCCACCGCTTTTGGCCTTTTGGCCGCCATACCGGCCTTGGTGGCTTTTGCCATTTTTCAAAACAGAACGGAAAGGATCACCACAAAACTTACCGAAGACGCTAGCGAGCTATATCACGACTTTTTGTTTTTTAGCTCCGACGAAGAAGCTCAGACTGACGACGATTTGATGTTGAGAAACGAAGAAGCGGCCGCCGCTGAAATTGTTTCTTAAAATTAATTTTATTAATTATTAAAATCAGGTTGTGTCATGAGCAAGAAGCTAGGATTAGGCAAGAAAAAAGACAAAAACGCGGAGTTAAACTTAACTCCGTTCATTGACCTTCTTTCCACTATGGTTTGTTTTCTTCTGATTACCGCCGTCTGGATTGAGATCGGGTCGGTTGAAATCAAACAAAGCCACGGAACGGAAGCCGCTCCTTCTGAAAAAATTTCCTACGACTTGGACGTGGTTTTTAAAACACCCACCAATATGCGGCTGAATCTTAAAAGAAACGGCCGCCGAGTGAGAACGGTCACCGCCAAAGGCGCCAACTTTGAAGAAACTTTGGCGTCCTTTAATCAGAGTGTTGTGTCTAAAATTTTAAATTACAAAAACAAAACAATCGAGATCGCCACCGCTACGGTCATGCCGAGGACGGGGGTGAATTACGGAGACTTGATCTCCACCCTGGATGTGCTTAGAAAAAATCACATTATTAATATCGGGGTCATTTCAGCGAGGTAAGCATGCG
>JBBDND010000073.1:0-5959 GCA_040877865.1 Bacteriovoracaceae bacterium
AGCGGCAAAAGCGCTAATAATAATAAACGCACCTAAACGCGCTCCTTTTTTCCATGTCTCGCGCTTGCTCCGGCAAATCCAGGCGAGCTCCATTGTATTCGTAAAGTTCTTCTTGATTTTCCAAAGAAGCCCGCAAACCAAGCCGATGCCAGGGGCTTTCCAAAGGCAGCTCTTTTGAGCTTGGTTTAAATATGGCCTTTGGCCTGAATTTATTGTCAAAACTTTCCGGGTAAGAACCCAAAGAATGGTAGACACCGCTCCATGACGGAGAATAGGTGGAATGAAATTCGTAATTTTGCTCCCCGCACTCCTTGCTAAAAATTTTGGAGCAATTTTTTTCTCCCAGCTCTTCTATGCCGTCCTTTCTTTTAGTCCAAGGATAGGGAAATTTGTAGATATAGCGATTCTCCCCCCTGGAGGGCAAAAAGGTGGCGGCGTCAAACTGCCGGCTTTGAAGCAGCTGGCCGCCTTTAAACGCGCAGTAGAGCTTTCTCTCTTTAAAACTTAGATTCACGCTTGGTTTATGAAACTCTGTCGAGTTCCGCGCCATTTTGTTCTTTAATTTCTCGCTACTTTCCGATTTCAACCAGACGCGCGCTTCCCCATTGGTGACATAGCTCTTGTCCATCATGACTTTTTGTCCAATATTGTCCCAAAGAAGGGAGCTTGCTTCCAAGGGGCCTGCGGAATAAACAGAGGCCGGCAAAGCAACTTGAGAGCAAGTGTCTAAAAATTTAAAACTCGCCTTTTTCCCTGAGCTTTTTTCTTTAAAGCTGGCCGTCAACGCTCCTTTGCGGTCAAAGCCGTGTCCCAAGAACTCAAACTGAAATTCGCCCGCCTTGTTTTTAAAGCTCAAGGGTTCTTTAACGCCTGCTTCGCCTCTTAGATGGCATAGCAAATAATAGGGATTGCACTGAAAGTAACTTGAGTGAATTTTATGGTTGTTGGAGATGAGATCGGGACAAGCAAAACTTCCCTTGGCGTATCCTCCCTCACTGTCCCCCTCTGTCCAACGTTCTTGAAGAGCGGCGGAGGCGGCGCTTAATGCTTGATTAAAATGGTTCCCAGACGCCTCCTTTGGACTGCTCCTTTTAGACAGAAGAGAAAAAAGAAAAAAAGAAACAACTCCTAAAGAGACAATTATAACTGATAAAATCAAAAGATTTGTTATACTAAGAACAGACTTTTTGAACATAGTAGGAAGTGTATATGGATTGGTTAGAGGAAGTAAATAAAGATGAAGAAAAATTCGATCGAATTTTTTCTTTCAACGAATATATGGAAGCTTTTGAAAAGAATCCTTCAAGAGAACTGAGAACTTCAAGCATGTATCTGAAAGACATGTTTGAGTTTTACGGCAAAGACGAAAATGGAGGCTTTAATCTTTTCAAAAAGAGCCATCCAAACTCTCCTCCCGTAGCCGGCCAAAGGCGGGCTCAAGAAAAAATTTTCCAAAACCTGGTCAACTTTAACGAGGAGGGTTTTAACAATAAGTTTATATTATTGGTCGGACCCAACGGATCTTCTAAAACCTCTCTTATAAAAAAAATCATGATGACGGCTGAGGAATATTCCCACACCGAGGAGGGAGCTCTTTACACTTTTAGCTGGATCTTTCCCATTGAAAATTACGTTAAAGGCAGCCTGGGGCTAAGCTCCACCCAGGTTCAAAAACACGTGTCTTCCTTCGCCCATTTGGAAGACAGCGAAATCAGCGCCATTTTAGTTTCCGAGCTAAAAGATCACCCCCTGCTTTTGATTCCCATTAAAACCAGGCAAAAGCTTATCAACGACCTGCTCAAAGACGAGCCGGAAAAGCTCGAGTCGATCCAATTGAGTTATTTGTACAACGGCGATCTTTCCAAAAGGAGCAGGCTCATTTTTGACGCTCTTTTGAAAAACTACAAGGGCTCTTACGAACAAGTATTGAAACACATTCGGGTTGAAAGGTTTTGCGTGGACAAACGCTACTCCACCGCCGCCTCCACCATCGAACCGCAGCTTCACGTCGACGCGAAACTGCAACAAATCACCATGGACAAAAGGCTTGCGAGTCTTCCTCCCAGTTTGCAATCGCTCAACCTTTTCAGCATGAACGGCGAAGTCATTCTTGCCAACCGGGGAATTTTGGAATTCTCCGATCTTTTAAAAAGACCTTTGGACACCTTTAAATACCTTTTGATGACCATGGAAACCAAAACCATCAATTTGCAGGGCATTTTGACTGAACTCGACATCTTCTTCATTGGAAGCTCCAACGAGGTTCACTTTAACGCTTTCAAACAACACCCGGACTACAGCTCTTTTAAAGGAAGATTTAGCTTTTTAAAGGTTCCCTATCTTCTCAATTACGAGGAAGAAACCCATATCTACCTGGATCAAGTCGCCAACGTGAGAGATAAAACCAAGTTTGAGCCGCATTCTTTGGAAACTTTATGCATGTGGTCCATCATGACCAGAATGCGCCATCCGCAAAGCAAAAACTATAAAGACAAAAGACTTGGAGAAATAGCCGAGAAGCTGACGCCCTTGGAGAAGGCTTTATTCATATCCGACGGCGCCATGCCTGAGTATCTTAACCAGGAAGAACAGCAAATTTTAAAACTCGGTCTTGAAGACCTTTTAGCGGAGTTTGAAAACGACCAACTGTACGAAGGCAAATTTGGCGTCTCTCCCAGAGAAGTCAAACAATTCATTTACGAGCTTTCCACCTTGCACGAGCACATCACTTTTATCGAGGTGCTGGATTATTTGAAAGAAACTTCAGAAAAGAAAGCCGAACACGAATTTTTAAATATCGGGGCCCAAGGCGACTATCACAATCCCAAAAAGTTTTTGTATTTGGTGGAACAGCACTCGCTTAACCAGTTTGACGTCGAGCTAAGAGACTCCCTAGGCTTGGTGGACAACCGCTCCTACGAAGAGTACATATCCAAATACGTCATGCACATCAACGCCTTGATAAAGGGCGAAAAAATTAAAAACACCGTGATCGGAAAATTTGAAGATCCTGACAAATACTTTGTCAAAGAATTTGAAAGCAATATCCATCTCAAAGAAGAGCCAGAGCAATTTCGCTCTCACATCCTTTCCAAGCTTGGCGCCTATTCTTTGGACAATCCCGGCAAAGACATTGTTTACAGCGACGTGCTTGAAGGCATCACAAAACAATTAAAAGAGTCCTTTCGAAATGAGCAAAAAAAGATCATCAGCAATGTCGGAAAAAATCTTATGTTTTATTTGAGCGAGCTTGACGCGGACGACGACAAACCGCGCCGCGCGTCCGGCCTATCCGACGAAGGCAGACGGCAAATTGAGACCATTCTCGATCAATTGCGGGCCAATCACGGCTACACTCACAGAGGGGCGATCAATTGCTTGAAATACTTGCTTAAAAAGCGATACGACTCCGCCCAGTGACATGGCCGAGGTAAAGAAAACTTTTACCACAGATTTGTTTGAAGCCGTTTTGCAAGTGGAAGAGTGGCAAGAAGGCCTGCGCTTGGATCAATTTCTTTCCGATTACCTGGCCAGTTTCTCCCGCCAACAAATTAAAAAGAAAATAAAAATAGGACAAGTGCAAATAGAGGGACGTCCTTTTCCCCACAAGGCAAGCGTTAAAGTTTACGAGGGAGAGAAGGTTAAGATCAGCACTCCCCGCGGCGAGCTGGAAGACGAGTATTGGCGCGGAGAAAAACTTAAGCTGCGACTAGATCCGGAAATCATTTATGAAGACAACGACATTCTCGCCATTTCCAAGCCGGCCTATATGACCACCCACCCCACCGGCAAGCGGCTTTTCAATTGCGCCACCGTCTACTTTGAAACAAAACTTGGAAAAACCATTCACTCTATTCATCGCTTGGATCGGGAAACCAGCGGAGCGCTGCTGCTTGGAAAAAATCCCGCCGCCGCCAAAAGATACGGGGAGTTTTTTGAAAACAATCAAATTAACAAATGCTATTTTTTCATGGCAAAAAAGAAAAATGAAAACGTTTTTCCCGTTGTGGCCAAGGAGCGATTGGGCCAAAAAGAGAGCTTTATTCCAAGACTATACGTCCATTGCTTTCCGGAAGACACCAAAGAAACAACTTCCAAAGAAGGCAAAGAAGCCCAGACCACCTTTCTGGAAGTCCACTCAAACGAGCGGTATTTATTGGGGCTCGCCTTTCCAAAAACCGGCAGGCAGCATCAAATTCGCGCCCACGCCGCCCACTACGGACTGCCACTAGTGGGAGACAAACTTTATAGCGGCGACCCGTCCATGTTTGGACGTTTCAAAGACGGCAAGGCTACAGAGGACGACCATGACGAAATGGAGCTTTCCCGTCACGCTTTGCACGCCATCGCTTTGCTGATCCCCCATCCAAACAAAGAAAAGCAAGAGCTGCTGCTGGAAGCAAAGCTTCCCGCGGATTTTATTCCTTGGATAAAAGAGAAATTTCCGGGAGCTTCAATAGAAGAGTTGGAGTTAAAAATCGACGCTTTGATCAAAAACTTCTTTCAAGTGGGCTAGCACACCGTTGGTTCCGGCGTTTTCCTTCCCCTCTAAAATAACTTTTGGCCTGTGATGCAATTGATCCAACACGCTTATGATGTTGGACACGCCAACGGTGTTGGGAAAGGTCTCAAACAAAGACTCGTCGTTCAACGAATCGCCGTAAAAGATGGTTTCTTCTTTTTTAACATGGGGAGCGTGGCGCTTTAAAAAATAATCCACCGCGCGGCTTTTAGAAATATCTCCGTGCCAAAAATTCACGTGCACATTGCTTCTGGAAAAATTCGCTTTGCGCTTTAAAAGAAAGCTCTCCGCCTTTTCCACAAATTCCGGCCTCATTTGAGAAAACTCAATGGCCCGGTCGGTTTTTCTGCCAAAGCTGTCCACTGACAGCGCCGTCTCGGGCACTTCGTCTTGCAGTCCTATTGTGGTTCTTTCAAGCTTCTCTAAATCGGAACCGCTGACTAAAAACTCTTCGGAGATGATTCCTTCCACGTTCTTGGAAAGAATGACGCCGCCGCCTTCCATAATGGCGCGCTTGAGGGGAAAGTGAGTGAGCAAGAAATGGCCCCAAGACAAAGAGCGGCCGGAGACAATCACCAATTCAGAATGGTTTTTCTCAATCAGCTCTAAAAGGTCAAAAAAAACGGCGCCCAATTTTCCATTTACGGTCAGGGTGCCGTCGAAGTCGGAAAAAACTATTTTCATGCTTGCTTACTTTCTTTTGCTACTGTAGCGGCATTGAAACGCCCATGACAATGGCGGTGTAACTGTTTCTCAGGTTGACATTGGTTTCCAAGTTGCCCACCAAGTTTTCATAGCCGTCCAAAGGAATTCTTCCGGTGATGCCGGCGGAAAGTGCGGTGGCGGTCTGGTAGGTTCCCTCGTCGGTGTTAAGGCCTAGGCTTAGCGGAAGCGCCAAAAACGGGAACGCTTCTTTGCCCCAGAAGGAAAAGCCTTTGGAAAGAGTCGGCGCCACGGAGATGGTGTTAATTCTGTCGCCGTCAAAGCTCATTGTTTCCAAAACAGTTTTGGCGGAAACTCTTGGCTGTCTGCCGTAATCTGGAAAGATTTCATAATCCGCTCCGGCAAAAAGCCTGTTGGATCTTTCGCCGTCCGTCACGCCAAAGCCCGCGTCCACATTGAATTTTCCGTCCACTCTTTGAAAATATTTGGCGGTGATTCCTTTGCCGGAACCCGCCGACATGTACGAGTTGAATTCAGTGGTGATAACTTTTTTATTCATAGTGAAAGGATGGCTGGAAAGGCCGACAGTAGCGGCGAAAGAGCCGGCGCTAAAACATAGAGCAACAATGGCTAAACTTATTTTCTTCATAAACTCCCCTCAATCTTAGGTTTTGTGTATGTAAAGTTTAAGCAAAGAGATGCCGCCCGTCAAAATCTAATGCAAAAAGTCAGACATTTTCTCCCCAAGTGCCAGGTACTTAACGCAGGCACCCA
>JBBDND010000074.1:0-5959 GCA_040877865.1 Bacteriovoracaceae bacterium
ATTACAACCAATATGACCATTAACGGGCTGTAAGTCCCAATATATTAAAGGTTAAATATCAATGAAAAAAAACTCTTATGTTCTTTTGGTTGAGGACAGAGAAAAGGACGCTGAAATCATGAGTTTGGAGCTGTCCGAGCTTGGGCGCAAGGTGATCTTGGCAAAAAACGGCCAAGAGGCGAGGCTTAAACATTCCAATCAAGACTTTTCCCTGATTGTGATGAATATGGACATCAAGGGACTTAATCCCTTGGAGTTCGCTCTGCAGATCAGAAACAAGGAAAAACTCAAAAACATAAAGGAGAGAGTTCCCATGCTGATTAACGGCTCCCACCCCGAGCTGTTTCAAGAACAATTTTCTCAGATAGACAATGTGCAGTTTTTATCAAGGCCTTACACCAGCGACGAATTTAAAGAAAAAGTGGCGAGTTTTAAAAAGAAAACTTCTTTTAACCCTGAAAACACCCGGGCCATAAAAAAAGGCGAGTTTTTAATTATGGAAGGGGGCAAAAACCACGAAATGTTTTGGGTGTTAAGCGGAGGGTTTGAGATTACCAAAATTAATCAAGAAAACAGGCACATTGTGATCGGGCAGGTTAATCAAGGGGAGCTGGTGGGAGAAATGAGTTTCTTGGACAACCTCCCCCGCAGCGCTTCGGTCAAGGCCCGGGAAGACAGCGAAGTTTTGGTGATTCCCCACAAGAAGTTTATGGATGTGCTAGATGGCCAGCCCCGCTGGTTTAGATCCTTGATGACAACCTTGTCCTACCGGCTAAGAGACGCCGATCAAAGAATAGCCAAAATCTCCAGCGACGAAGATTCCTAATAAAGCTCTACTTGCTCAAGCAAGGTGATCAGCGCTATTTGGCTAAAAATTCTTTTTAGATCTTCCCGGTCCATTTCTGGAAAGTGATGAAGATTTCCAGCGCAGTCCCTTTGCGAAGAATAGCCCACTCCGACGGTTCCAACCGGTTTCTCGGCGCTTCCTCCTCCCGGTCCGGCCACGCCGGTGGTGGTGACCACCAGGTCCGCTTCTAAAACACTTCTCGCTCCTTGCGCCATTTCCCAGGCGGTTTCGCTGGAGACGGCGCCGTATTTTTCCAAAGTGGAGGCGTTAACATTGAGAATCTTTTCCTTTACACGGTTTGAATAGGCCACCACCGAGCCCGCGAAAACCCGGGAGCTTCCGGGGATGTCGGTTATCCGCGAGGCGCACAATCCTCCGGTGCAAGACTCGGCAAAGCCCAAAGTCATATTTTTTTCCAAGGCTTTTTTAACAATGACCTCTTCCAAAGACTCTTTTCCGATGTGCCAAATAAAATCTTTTAGCGCAGAGTTTAACACGGCGTCTCTGACGCTTTGTTCTCGCATCTCCAGCTCGGGTTGATCGGAAGCCGTTATGCTGACGCCAATATCCACTCCCAATGGATTTGGCAGCGAGCTCACTTCTCCAAAGCGCTCCAAGTCTTCCCACAAGCCTGGACAGAGAGAGTTGAAGATTTTCGCTTCTGGAGCTCTCCAAGTTTTGACGATGACGTGTTTCTTTATATGAGAGGATTTGGGAAAAGATTCTTTTAGTTTTTTGAGAATCTCCTCCATAAACATGGTTTTAAATTCGACCGGAACTCCCGGCAGCGCGGCCGCCATTTTTCTGTTTTCTTGATAGAAAAGTCCTGGAGCGTAACCGGCCTTGTTGTAAACGGCCGTGAATCCTTCCGGTATTTTTGAATATTGCAGTTCTGGGTTGTACTCTCTTTTTGATTTGGCGTAATTTTTTTTTGTCACCTCCAGCGCCTGCTTGCTCTCAACCAGGTTTTTATCAAAAAACCGGGCGAGCATACCCTTGGTTAAGTCGTCCTTTGTCGGTCCTAGTCCGCCGGAAGTGACCACCAAGTCCGCGTCTTGCCAGGCGCCTTTGAAAGCCTTCATAAAGGCGTATTCGTTGTCGGGGATAATGTCGTTTTTGATTAAATCCAAATCGTGTTCATGACAAAAACGGGCCAGCCAATAAGCGTTTCTGTCTTGAATCTTTCCGTTTAAGAGCTCGTTTCCTATGGTGATCAATTGTATTTTCATGTTGCGTCCAAGTGTTAGGGGTATTATAAGTATTTCACTATGCCAAAGACAATTCAATTTAAGCTTGATTTTGACCAAAATCTGGAAAAGCATTTTAAGCAGGCCTATCCGGAATATCGTCAATTTCGCATCTTATCTAAAAGCCTGGACGCTCGCGGCGCGCCAAGAGGCAAAAAGCCGGTTTATCACTATATCTTAGAGGTTATAAAAGAAGGCGAGAGTTTTTCCGCTTTTGAAGAAAAAATCGGCTCAAAAGGCTTTTCCCAAGGCAAATCTTTTGCCAAAAAACCCGTGTTTGTGGGAGCCGGCCCCGCTTCCTTGTTTGGAGCCTTGAGGATGGTTGAGCAAGGCATTCCCTCAATCATCATTGAGCGGGGAGATGTCGCCCAAAAAAGAATGTTGCACATCTCAAAGCATTGGAGGCGGGGAGAGTTTAACCCCGAATCCAACGTGTGTTTTGGCGAAGGAGGCGCGGGACTTTTTAGCGACGGCAAGCTTATTACGCGGGTAAAGTCCCCTTTTGTTAAATACGTTATGAATAAATTTGTGGAATTTGGAGCGCCGGCCGAGACGGCCTATATTTCCAACCCTCATTTGGGATCAAACAAGATCAGGGCCTTGATTACTAAAATTAGCTCCTTTTTAAAAGAAAACGGATGTGAATTTTATTACAACACCCGAGTGGATCGCTTGATTTATGAAGATCAAAAAGTGGCGGGGGTTGAGCTCTCTTCTGGGGAGAAAATTTACTCCTCCCATGTAATCCTCGCCGCCGGCCACAGCGCCAAGGAGATGTATTGGCATTTAAAAGAAAACAATGTCGCTCTTGAGGCAAAAAATTTTGCGATTGGAGTTCGAATTGAGCATCCCCGCCAGGTTATTGACGAGCTTCAACACGGAAAGTTCGCGCCAAAATTGGAAGCCGCCAGATACAAACTATCCTATCACGAAAGAAAAAGCGAAAAAGGAACTTATAGTTTTTGCATGTGCCCTGGAGGCTACGTCCTTTCGTCCGGCACAGATCCCGACGGCATTGTAGTCAACGGAATGAGCAATTTTGCTAGAAATTCTCCTTGGTCCAACTCGGCTTTGGTAGTCGGGGTCCAGGCCGGAGAAGACTTTTCGAAAGAAGACGTCTTGGCCGGACTAAAATTTCAGGAGGACATCGAAAAGAAGGCCTGGGAGCTGTCCAAAAAATTTGCCACTGGCAAAGAACTGCCGGCCCAGACTGTGGAGGAGTTTTTAAGCGGAAAATTAAATGAAAATCCGCTTCCAAAAACTTCTTGTCCATCAAAAGTGTTCAAGGCCGATTTAAGAAAAATCTTTCCAAAATTTATTATTGAGCATTTGAAAACCGGACTGATGGATTTTGATCGAAAATTAAAGGGATTCGCCTTTGGCAAGGCCTTGCTTATCGCTCCAGAGACCCGCACGTCGGCTCCAGTGACCATCTTGAGAGACAAAAAGACTTTGATGTCTCTTTCTCATCAAGGTCTTTATCCTTGCGGCGAAGGGGCCGGCTACGCTGGCGGAATCACGTCTGCCGCGGTTGACGGCATAAAAGTCGCCGAATCCATAATGGGCTCGGTTTAATTCCGGCCTACTTCTTGCTATACAAAGCGCGTTTGATCCCCCATAATGCCCTAGATCAAAATATTTCTGGAGACTGTCTAAAATGAAACTCAAAAACATTGCTATTGTGGCGCACGTCGACCACGGAAAAACCACCTTGGTGGACGAACTTTTAAAACAATCCGGCCTTTTTGCCGACCACGAAACAGTAAGTGAAAGAGTCATGGACTCCGGGGAGCTTGAAAAAGAAAGAGGCATCACCATAACCGCCAAAAACTGCGCTTTTAAATGGCAAGACTATAAAATTAACTTGCTGGACACTCCGGGCCACGCCGACTTTGGCGGAGAAGTTGAAAGGTCGTTGATGATGGTGGACGGCGTTTTGCTTTTGGTTGACGCAGCAGAGGGGCCTTTGCCTCAAACCCGCTTTGTGCTGCAAAAAGCCATCGAACGGGGAATTAAAATAGCCGTGATGATCAATAAAATCGACAGACAAGACGAGCGGCATGAAGAAGTCCAAACGGAAATTGAAGATCTGATGTTGGAGTTGGTTGATCTTTCCGGCATTGAAGATTTTGATCTAGACATTCCTTTTTACTTTGGATCCGGCATTAACGGATACGCTTCTAAAGATCCTGAATCAAGGGAAGGCAATTTGACTCCGCTCTTGGATTTCTTTGTGGACGACTTTTTTCCCATGGCTCAGTTGGACAAGGAAGGAAATTTTCAGTTGCTTGTGACTAATTTAAATTATTCAAAATACCTTGGCACTCTCATGATCGGAAGAATTCACAGCGGATTTATAGAAGAAAATAAATCCTATATGTGGATTAACGAGACAGGCAAGCCCAAGCAGGTAAAAATTGGAAAGGTGCAAATCTTTGAGGGCCTTGGCTTTGCCGACGTCCCTGTGGCCGAGGCGGGAGAAATTGTGATTCTTTCCGGGGTGGAAGACGCTTTTATCGGCGACACCATCACCAGTTTGGACAATCCACAGCCCCTTCCCAGAATTGAAATCGATCCTCCCACTGTCAGTGTAAGGGCGTCTGTTTCCACCTCTCCCTTGTCCGGCAGAGAAGGGGAGTATTTGACTTCCAGGCGACTTGAGGAATTTTTACAAGAAGCGGTCAGAAAAAACGTTTCTTTAAAGTACGAAGCCACTGACGACCCCAAAGTTTTTATTTTAAAGGCCAGGGGAGAATTGCAGGTAGCCATCGTTTTTGAAGAAATTAGAAGAGCGGGTTTTGAGTTGATGATATCAAGACCGCAAGTTCTTTTCCAAGAAGACGAAGAAGGCAATAAACTTGAGCCCTATGAAAATGTTGTTTTTGACGTCCCCACCGAATCCACCGGCGCTGTCACCGAGGCCATGGGGACCAGAAAAGGGATTATGAACAGCATGACTCCCGTGGGAGAAAACCGAACTCGCATTGAGTTTAAAGTTCCAAGCCGCGGCTTGATAGGGTACCGTTCAAAATTTTTGACCGACACCAAAGGCGAAGGCCTGATGAGTTCTTACTTTGCCGGCTACGGCCCTTATATCGGCAAAATGTTGTCCCGGCAAAACGGCGCTCTCATTTCCGACAGGAAGGGAAAAACCACCGGGTACGCTCTTTTCAATCTTCTTTCCAGCGGCAAGCAATTTGTAAAACCGGGAGAAGAGGTTTATGAAGGCATGGTGGTGGGCGAGCACACCCGCCCCAATGATCTCAACGTGAACGTGGTGAGAGAAAAACACCTCACGTCGGTTAGAACTGCCGGAAAAGACGAAAATATTATCTTGCCGCCTCTGACCCCGAGAACTCTTGAATGGGCCTTGGACTGGATCGACGACGATGAATGGGTGGAAGTGACCCCGCAACATATCCGCATCCGAAAAAAAGAGCTGGCGTCCAATAAGCGCTCTGTGGTCCGGTAAATAATTAAAATTATTTAACTTAATAATCCTTCCAATTAACCGATTAGGTTAGTGAGGAGGGATTATGAAGTTAACTATCTTGTTCATTGTTTTGTCGTTTGCGGCTTTTGCCCAAAACAAAGTCTCTGAAAACAAAGTTGAACAATTTGACCAGGCCATGATGGAAAGCATCCACAAGGTGATCAAGCAAAATCCCGAAAAGTATGAAACAAGAAATCCGGGGCGTTTTCCCGCCTCGGTTGTTGAACCAGTTACTGAAGACCGCGTTCAGAGTGATGCGGAAGATGATAGCAAGATGGACATTCTAAACAACAAGGCCATCGGCCTGCCCAAGTGGTAAAAGGCCAGAGGCTTACAAATCATTAAAAATCTCCCTCAACTTCGTCCATGGAA
>JBBDND010000075.1:0-1161 GCA_040877865.1 Bacteriovoracaceae bacterium
TTTGGAGCTTAGAAGCTTGTATGATGTAAAAATAGCCGCCAATCTAGGCTTTACCAAGCAGTATAAAATTACCAGACAGCTGTCAGACCTGATAAAAAAGAGTTTTGCTCTTTCCAATGAGTACGCCGAGTTCGATTACAAGTTTAAAAAAGTTAAAACAGCCTCTTCAAACCTTGAAAACGATATACATGAATTAGACCAATATTTATTGGACAAGAATTCTATACTAAAGTCTACCCCTACCATTTTGCCGGCCGTGGGGTGGCTTACCAGCTATTTCGGATTTAGAATGTCTCCCACCGCCGGCCGGGTGAAAATGCATGAAGGTTTGGACGTGGGCGCTCCGTTTGGCACGCCTATTGTCGCTCCCGCGGACGGTGTGATCACTTTTGCCGGACACAAACCTGGATTTGGCAATTTTGTCCAAATAGATCACGGTTATGGAATTGAAACCATTTACGCCCACGCTCAAAAAGTGGTGGCTACAAACGGACAAAGAATTCATCGCGGAGAATTAATCGCCAAAGTGGGCAGCACCGGTTTTTCAACCGGTCCCCACTTGCATTACGAGGTAAGGGTCAACGGAATAGCCGTGGATCCGTTATATTTTATTCTTGAGTAAATCAAAAAGGGCCAGAGGTTAAAAAATGCTGCAGAATGTGATGAAGAAATTTCTTGGAACAAAACAAGACAGGGACATTAAAGAGATTCAGCCTCTCGTGCAACAGATCAATTCGCTAGAAGACCAGATGAAAAAAATGAGCGATGAGGAGCTCAAAGCGCAAACAAATAAATTCCGCGCTCTGCTGGAAAAAGGCTCAACCATAAATGATATTTTGCCCGAAGCCTTTGCCACCGCGCGAGAAGCCAGCGTTCGGGTTTTAGGCATGCGCCCTTACGATGTGCAAATCATGGGGGGCATTGTTTTAAGCGAGGGGAAAATCGCCGAAATGAAAACGGGCGAAGGGAAAACCTTGACCGCCGGCCTTCCCATGTATTTGAGGGCCCTGGACGGCAAAGGCGCCCATTTGGTAACCGTTAACGATTATCTGGCGCAAAGAGACGCCAAAGACATGGGCGAGCTTTACAATTGGCTAGGCCTAAGCGTTGGGTGCATCGTGCACAATATGAGCGACGAGGACAGGAAAGAAGCTTACAAAG
>JBBDND010000076.1:0-5945 GCA_040877865.1 Bacteriovoracaceae bacterium
TTGCTTAAGGTATTCTTCACTTTTAGCGTCTTTTTCGTGCCTTAGCTTTCTCTCCAAATAGGAGATTTTTTGTTGGAGAAGCTCAAAACTTGTGGGGTTATTCTTCTCCCACATCATTTTGCCAACTTTTGTAGTCACCTCTCCTTGGGACAAAGAAAGTTTTAGGATTTCGTAAATTTTATTTTTATCTTTAAGCGCAAATTCATGCAGTGTCTTAAAGTCTCTCTGTATTAAATATTCCCTCAGCAAATAATTGTCGCTATGAATGGCCAGGATTAAATGACAGTCTGGAGCTAAATCAAGTTGCTCAAGAATTTTTATGGCCGTGTTCTCTCCTATTCCGGCCAGAACAATATTTGCGCTGCAAATTTTTTGAGGAGTTTTGGCCGCGTCTTGTAATAAAGGTAGAATTTTAATACTTCTGGGAATATCCGTACCTTCTACCTTATCAGTTAAACTATTCACGATTGAGTCTATCTTATCAACAGCGTAAATATTTACAGCAAGTCGCCGCTTGGCGGCTTCAAACGCCACATCCCCGTGATCGCAACAGATATCCCATAGGTTTTCCTTAGGCTCCAGCAACTCCACAATGGCAGTTAATCTCTTGGAAATTTTTCCTGAATAAGGTTTCATTAATTAGCGCGTTGTTCTTTACAGAAAGTTGTCGTAGGTCTGATCGTACTTCTGGTCGTTTTCCTCAGTGAAGTATTTTCTTACAAAATACTGCCCAGCCCTGATGGTTTCGATAAACTTAAAAGACTCTAGCCTTCTCACGTTTTGATGAAGCATATCGATGGAAATATCCAAGCTTTTGGCCAAATCGCTATGGGATATAATGGGAGCGATGCCAAATTTTTTATGTAAATTAGGGCGACACCAAGTAATTCGATATAGATACATTAATAGCAGAATTTCAATGCGAGTCATTTTGTATTGGATAAGAATCTCGTCAAAAAACAAATCAGGTATTTCGGAAGAACTGGCGCTGGCGCTCTCAAGTGTGTCTTTCGTCGCGTGAGCTTTGGACTTGTTGTGATGAGACGTTAAAATGGATCTTAAATCTTCCATGACCACCTCCATAAGCCGTCCCCTTAATTATTACAGAAACCCAAATATTTTCAACTTAAATTATTTATAGGTAAGAACGGTTCATCCCGGACTATTTTGCTCACGAAAGTGATCCTTAAACCAAGTCTTACAATCGGCTAAGTTTTCAATCAAACTTTCTTTTTCTTTAAGAACGGGAGTGTCCCGATTCCAGCCTTCCATAGGGGTGGTCAATTTTTTCCCGTCCATTAGCACAAATTGATCTTCTTTAAAATCTTCGTAGTAAAAAACCTTTCCGCCCCTTCCGTCCTCAATAATAATTTTTTTCCACTGCCAGTACGCTTTAAGAAACATGTTAAAACGCGCCATGGTCGCCTCTTTTACCTCTATTTTTCTATTTTTTGACAGCTTCTCCCGGCCCTCTTGGTAAAGGCCTGTCTCGAAGGCGAGCGCGTAGCTTAAAAACTGGGGCCAAAGTTCTCTTCTCTCCCCAAAAATAAAGAGGCTTCCACGCTTTAACTCTTGATACATGCGCTCATTAAGCGCGGCATGTTTAAAAAAGTGTTTTTGCCCGCTGCTTTTCAAGAAAGCAAGTCTTTTTTCAAGCACGGCCTTTTGGGCGTTTTGTGGTCCCAAAACTTTGACCGCTTTTAGCATTTTTGAAGCGTCGTAACTTAATGGTCCAAGGTGGAAGCGCTTTTCTTCTATGTCAAAATCAAAGCTGCTGAAGGAGGGATTAAAGTACTCTCCCAAGAAAACACGGTTTTCTTTTTGCTTAAAGTAGAGCGCCAATCTGCTGGTGATCGCCCAAGACCCCGACCTGGGAGTTGTGAGATATATAATATTTTTTGGCATCTTGTAGAGCGCCGGTTCAGACAGCGTTAGTAATGGCCAAAGCCAACAGAGATCACAACGTCAACTCCAAAGGAGCTCCATGTCTCATCGTATTAATGGCGAAAGACCTGGCCAAGGTAAAACGATGGATGTACTGATCAAAGTCCTCCATGTCTTCCCATTCACCGGATATATAAATCCGCTTCAAATTGTGCTCTAGCCGGTTTTTCAAAGCCTCTTGTCTAAATTCTTCGCGATACTCAATAGAGCCGTCTAGATATAAAAAGTCATAATCTTCCGTTTTTAGCGTTTCCATAATCTTCTCTCGGCTCATCTTTACGCAACTTATATTGAAGGGAGAGACCCCTGAAATATAGGCCAAATTAACGATTTGCGACCAGGCCTTGTAGCCTTCTTCGTTGGCGCAAATGATATTAACGCCGTTTCCAATAACCAAGTTAAAGAGAACTGTCACAAAGTGCTCCAATTCTATTTTGTCCTCGCCTATCAATATTAGTCCCGTTCCCAATTGAAGATTGCGTTTGTCATAATTTATTTGGCCGGGGATATATCGATTGGGAAACTCTCTCAGTTCAAGTTTGGTTTTGCCTTCTTCGACGTATTCAATCAGCGATGAAAGGACGTCTTTGCCCTTTTCATCAATAGAGGAAAAATAAATTTCATAGCGGTTGATAACCGTTTTTAAATAGTCGACAATTTTTACCTCACGATTTTCCCAGGCAATTTTAGACACTCTCACCATGGAATAAGGCAGTGAATGGGAAACATCGATTTTATGCAGAGGTTTAATTAACGCATTTTCCAGGCGGTGAAAAGGATACAAATATTCTTTGCTGCCGGCCTTAGGCCCCGTGCCGGACATTTTAAAGCCTCCAAAGGGCTCTATCGCCACTCTTGCTCCGGTATTGGGACGATTGATATAAATATTGCCGGCCAACAGCCTAGGCGCCAAGAAATCGATGTCGTCTTGGGACTGACAATAAATTCCTCCAGTCAAGGCGTACTCGGTGGCGTTAAATATTTCAACCGCTTCTTCCAAGGAATCATAAGCGATGACATGCGCCACCGGTCCAAAAATTTCTTTGCTAGCGTAAGAGTCGGGGTTAAACGCCTGGCTTTTATCCACCTCAAACACGGCGGGACCCACCGTGTAGCCGGGCAAATCCTCCTGAGAACGGTCCACCAATACTTTTCCACCCGTGGCCAAGACCTCTTCGTTAGATACCTTGGCCGCGGTTCTTACCCGTTCTTGATCTTCATTTGAAACCAGAGGATTCACGGTTGTCGCCAGGTCAACCGCGGAGCCGGCCGGAAGATCCTTCACCGCTTGAACAAACCTTTCTAAAAAGGCGTCTTTAATTTCTCGATCCACCAGGATTCTGCTGCAGGCCGAACACTTTTGTCCCGCGTGGGCAAAAACTCCGTAGAGGACGCCTGAAACCGTTTCATCCAACTCGCAATTGTTGGTGACGATGACGGCGTTCTTGCCGCCCATTTCGGTTATGGCCGTCTTCCCAATAGGCATAAAAGAATACTGGGAGCTGGTGAGTTTTGTTTGCAGTCTATGATAAATTTCGACGCCTACCGCTTTAGATCCGGTAAACACCACCCCGTTAGTAAGATCATGCTCGACAATGGCCTTGCCGATTTCTCCTTCTCCGTATGCCACCGCAAAGACGTCTTCCCCAATGCCGGCTTCTCGGGCAAGGGCCGCAAACTCCCGGACGATAACAGGTGTCTGTTCCGCGGGTTTAAGGATGACCGTGTTGCCGGCGCACAATCCGGCGCAGGTCATGCCGACAGGAATCGCCAACGGAAAATTCCAGGGAGCGATAACGCCTATTACCCCCTTGGCGGCGTAAGCGGGATTTTGTTTTATAAGGTTGATTTCTTCTCTTGTGTAAAAGTTGATAAAATCTATGGCCTCGTCCACATCGGCAATGGCCTCTTCAATGGTTTTCCCGGCCTCCAGCATGATCAAGGCGCTGAGGCGATTTCTGTGAATGAGTAGCAGATCCGCCAAACGCAATAGTTTTTCGAAGCGGTTTGTCCTGCTGTTGTCGCTCCAGTCAGCGGCGTTAAAAGTCTCAAATAAAGTTTGGATTTTCGCGTCAACGCTTTTTTCAGTGTCTCTTTCAACCCGGCCCACCTCAAAGTCGGGGGCGCTGGGGCACAGAGAAACAAGTTCGTTCTCTTGGGGGGGAGATGTCTTTTCCAAACTCTGACGACTTTTTTCAAGCCGCTCTAAAAAGGGCGCCAGCTCATTGTGTTTATACGTTCTCACAGGCCAGATGTTTTTAAACTCTCTGGAAATATGCTTCAAGCTTGAATCAAAGATAAGCTCCCGGTTGGCTTTCTTGTCTTCTAAAAGCTCCATAGGGTTTTTAATGGTGATCGCCTTGTTGTGAGAGCGCATAATGGTCAACACGCCCACTTGGGACGAGTTTTCCATAATTCTTCTAACCAAATAGGCCATTCCCACCAAGAGATTGCCAATAGGGATATAATTTCTTACCGGCCAATTCATTTTTGAGAGACCCACGCTCAAGGCCTCATAGGTCATGTGCAAACACTGGTGTTCAATCACAGGCGCGTCTGAAAACATTTTTTCCCGCAACGTTTCGGCAAAACAGTGGTCTTGAATATTGTGAGAGGCCAGCGCCAGCTGGATATAATCGCCGTTTTCCAGAGATTTGTAGGCAATCTGTCTAAAATGAATGTCGGTCTCTTCTTTATTTAAAAATTCGGGAGCTTCAAAATTAAAAGCGTCCGCCTCGATGGTTTCCGCGTCCCAATAGGCGCCCTTGACCAGCCTGATAGGCATGGGCAAGCCGCGTTTCTTAGCCAGCGCCAGCACCTCCTCAAAGTGTTTATAGCCGTCTCTTAAATAGGCCTGAACGACAATGCCGGTGTCTTTGTAATCTCGCAGTTCTTCGGTTTCCAACAAGAGTTTTTCATAGATCCTAAAGACAATATCTCGGTAGTGATAGTCTTCGGCGTCGATATTGATAAAAACTTCTTCTTTTTTTCCTTCCAATAGAATTTTTTTAAGCCTGGGCGCGACGTTATTGTAGCTATACTCAAAAGCGGCAGGCTTAAGATCCTTGCTCAAAGCGGAGACTTTTACGCTGACATGGGCCTTGTTGATGCCGGCGCCGTTTCTAGCTCCTTTAGCCACATGGCGGTTAAAGCCTTTGATGACATCCAAGACGTCATTTAGATAGTTGTCGGCCTCTTTATTGGAAACGACCAATTCCCCTAGTTGATCCAAAGTCGCGTCTCTTTGACTTTTAAGGAGAGAAGAAAGGGATTTGTTGGCCTTTTCGATGGATTCGCCGGCGATAAATCTCGTGGCCAACAGAGAAACGGATTTTCGAATAAACTTCGCCAAGAACTTGGCAGGAGCTCTTTTGGCCACATGATAGGTAAAAATGGACAAATAAAGATAAAAGCCCGGCAGCGCTCTTTTTTGCCCTCGCAGGCTTTTTTCCTCGGCCAGCCGCGAGTCTTCGATAAGCCTTCTCATTGTCTCCACAAAAATGCGTTTTACCTCGTCGCCTTGCTTGTCATGGTCCAGGCAGGGCAGTATGGCCAAAAACTTCAATAACTGAATTCTCACCAACATATAGTTGGCGGTTAAATTTAGGCCGGTGTCGCTAAACTTCTCAAAAAGACTTTGTTTGTATTCTTTGACCTTTTCCATCAAAACTTTCGTTTGATCAATGGTGGCTCCATTGACTTCATGAAACTTTTTATCGTTAAAGTCGGGAAGCTGGTCCTCGCAAGAAATCATGTCAATGACAAGGGGCGACTTTTCAAGAGGAATGCTGGCGACAATTTCTCCATGTTCTTTTATATCTTCAACTTCTTGCGAGCGTTCCATGAACTCGTAATAATCAATAAGAGTCAGTTCATAGCTTAAATTTTTAGTGGCGACGCGCATTTCTTTTTTGGAAGGATACACGCCCGCCAAGAACTGGCAGCTTAAAGCGTTCAAACTCCATTTAAAGTCGGCGTGAATCTCTTTGAGCCGGCACAGA
>JBBDND010000077.1:0-5909 GCA_040877865.1 Bacteriovoracaceae bacterium
AGAAAAATTGAGTTTTTTGCTTTTATGCCAATTATTGTTGGCGGGCTAGCTAGACGCGCTGGAATAGCTTCTTAAACCCAGTCTCCAGATAATTTGAATCGCGATAAAAAAAGCGGCCGTGACTCCAAAAATGGTTCCCAAAAGACTCCATTGATTTTCCTCCAAAAGAAACTTGGCGGGGAAGGAGGCCATCAGGGCAAAAGGCAAAACAAAAATAAAAGCTTTGCGGACAACTCCGCGATAAATTCTGTCAGGCCTTTCCATGACATGGGAGACTGAAAAAAATAAATCGCCAAAACCGCGAGGGGACTGAGTCCAGAAAACCGCGAGCAAAAAGAGCAGATTGACTAAAAAATATAAAAAAGTTCCGTTGAACAAGAGTCCGATAAAAATGGCGGTTTTGAGCGGACTCAACTCCCCCGGGTAGTTTGACAAGGCCCAAGTCAAAAGGCCTGCGGCAATGACGAGATTGAGAAAGGAATTGGCGGCGAAGTCCTTGAGGCTTAAAAAAAACAATGTGGAGACGGGCTTGGTCAAATAATAGTCCAAATCTCCCCGGTTGATGTAAATGGGAAACCACCAGCAATTGCTGGCGAAAACGGTCATGTGAAGAGCGTCGATAAAAATATACCCCGCGATAAACACCCGCATCTGGTCTAAGTCCCAGCCGGCCAAAATGGGAGTGTGTAAATAAATTATGTGAAAAAAAGCGAATTGAACCGCGTAAAAAATAATGTCCATCACCACGCGGAAAAAGAAATCGACTCTAAACTCCATCGCTTTGGAAAAAGAAAAACGCAAAAAATGGGCGTAAAGCCTGAGATAGCGTCTCATATGCCAACTCCGGTGTAGCTGTAGCGGCCCTTGTTCCAAAGCAGCCGGGAAAGGCCAAAAAAGAGCAGCGTCCACAGCGCCAAGACTCCAAGATTAAAAACGAACTCTTGAAAGGACACGTCTCCCAAAAGGATGTTCATGGGGAAGGCGATCATGTAGGGGAAAGGAGTAAAGTTTAAAATTTGCAAAGACCAATCCGGAAAAAAACTCAAAGGAATTAAAGCGCCGCCTAAAAAAGAAACCCCAAATCTTAAAATGACTCCAAGACTCCAGATGTATTCCGCCCAAAAAGCCACCAGTTCGGACAAGGAGTTGAGACAAAAATAGGCGAGGCAAATCAGGCCCATGGCCGTTCCAAACGCGAGTCCCTTGTAGAGCGTCATTTCAAACACGGAAGGATCGTAAAAGAAAAGCTGATAGACTCCAATAAGCAAGAAGATTTGCAAAAAATAAAAACTCGCCGCCGCGAGATGGGTGACGACCTTGTAAGTGTAAAAGTTTACGGGATAAAGGAGATACTTGTTTAAACTGCCCTCGTAAATTTCGCGACTGATGGAACCAATGGTTTGGCCTTGTTGAATGCGAAAAACCAAAGGGACCAACAGGTAGTATATGATCATTTTTTTCATGGTGAAGCCGTTTAGAACTTCCACTTCAAGGGTTTGAAAAACGGAGCTCCAAAGGTAATAGGCTATGATAATGGAAAAAAAGGTTTGTCCAAAAAAATTGACCCAAAAATCCGCGCGGTAGGCCGTGATTCGGCGAAGCTCCATGAAAAAAACTCGCGCCTTCCAGCTTCTCACCTGGAGTCCTCGCGTCCTCGTTTCATAATGTGTTCAATCACCTCGCCGATGTTTTCTTCCGAGATGTTCAGGTCTTCAACCTTCAAATAATGAATTAAGTAGCTGGCGGCTTCCATCACCTTAACCCGGGGGCTGCGAACTTCAATCTTGCCGGTTTCGGAAATTTGAATGTCGCCCAAAGACTTCGGAAACTTGCGCGTCTCTTCATGGCGCTCAATACTCGGCGACGCCTGGGCCGTCACCATCTTGCTGGTGGCGTATTTTTGATGAACCTCTTTTATGCCGCCGTCATACACAAACTCGCCTTCTTTCATGATGACAATTCTTTGACACAGCTCTTCAATGTCGTCCATGTAGTGGGAAGTAAGAATCATAATGGGATTGAACTCTTTGCGGTATTCGTGAATAAACTTTCTAACCGCTTTTTGAGCGGAAAGATCGAGCCCGATGGTGGGCTCGTCTAAAAAAACCACTTTAGGCCGGTGCAAAAGGGCGGCAATCAGCTCGACTTTCATGCGCTCGCCCAAGCTGAGTTTTCTCACTTGAACGTTTAACTCTTTTTTGATGTCCAGCCGTTCCGAGAGATAGTCCAACATTTCATGGAAGGCCTTGTCCTCGATATTGTAAATTTCTTTTAATAGCAAAAACCCGTCCGCCGCCGGCAGATCCCACCAAAGTTGGGCCTTTTGTCCCATGATGAGGGACATTTGGGCGCGGTAACGGTTGTCCCGTTGCCAGGGATCAAATCCCATGACTCTGGCTTTGCCTGAAGTGGGATGAATAATGCCCGAGAGAATTTTGGTCAATGTGGTTTTTCCCGCCCCGTTTGATCCGATCAGGCCTAAGATTTCGCCTTGTTGAATTTGAAGACTGACGTTATTGACGGCTTTTTTGTATATAAAATCTCTTTTTACAAGAGAGGAAAGGGAACCAAGAAGACCGGGCGCCTTTTGGTGGACTTTAAATTCCTTGCTTAAGTTTTCGACCTCAATCATGAACCAGCGCCAGGCCTTTCAAATAAGCTCCTTCCGGGAAGCCTTTTAAATAAGGGCAATCGTCCGCAAGGCCAAGCTTTTTCTCGATTTTAAGTTTTAAACTCTTTTGCTCGATGATGTCCTTGATTTTTGCCTCAAACTTGTTGCGGGTGATTTTACGGGTGTTGAGAAAAATGAAAATTTTGCCTTTCTCGCTTAACAACTCTTTCATTTTTGGCAATTCTTTCTCGTAGTCTTGCAAGGCGTTGCTTCTCTTATTGCCGTCACTGGAGCTTGAGGGAGGATCGGAAACAATAATGTCAAATTTTTCGCTTTTGGCGGCCAGCTCTTTTAAAGACTCCTTGGAGCTCATGGCCATTGATTCATGTCTTGTCCGGTCAATATCTTGGTTTAGTTTGATATTGTTTTCCAAGGTTTCCAGATATTTTTCGGAGAGGTCCACCGAAACCACCTTTGAGGCTTTTTGTTTAAGCGCGAAAAGGCTAAAGGCTCCGGTGTAGGAATAAAGGTTGAGAACACTGTCCGCTTTTTGAAAATCTTCTTTTAAGGACATTCTTATGGAGGCCATGTCGGTGTAGAGGCCGCAATCATAATTTTTCCCCAACTCGACTTGGTATTTCACCCCAAATTCCCGCACTTCCACTTTTTTAAAACTGACATTGGGATCGAGACTTTTAGCCTTTTCTTTCCTCGCGTTTCCGTCGGCTCGCAGTTGCGTCCACACATTGGCCTTCGCCACGTCGAGGTTTAAGGAGTGGTTAAGGGCTTTTAAGAGCTGGTCTATAAAGTAATCGCTGTAGGCGTCCCAAAAATAACTGTAAAACTGAATGAGGACTTCTCCCCCCAAATATTGAACGTGGACTCCCGGCAAATGATCGGCCTCTCCAAAAATCAGGTAGATGTTTTCCCGGTCTTTGAGAAAGTCTTTTTGCTTTCGCTTGTTAAGTGCGTTTTGAATCCTTTGGGAAACGTCTTTTTTAAAACTCTTGATCAGACGGGTAAAGTCGCCTTTGCTCGCCCAAAGTCTGGCCTTAATATTTTCATGGCGCGGATCGTGGATCATCAAGGCAAAGGGACGTCTGCGGTCTTTGGCCACGATAAAGCGGTCTCTTGGATGAAATTTCTCCGTAAATTGATCTTTAATGATCCAAGGGTGGCCTTTCCTAAGCATTTTTACAGATGTGGGATGCACGTCGTAAACTGGTAAAACTCTGTTCATAGCGAAGCTCTTGAATTAGCGGTTCTAGAATTAGTGGGATCTAGATTTTATTTCAGTTTCCAACGCGTCCAGCATTTGAAGGATAATGTTGGTAAAATTAAAGGGGTTGTTTAAGCTGTCGTTCAATTCATATTCGTCAATAATATTTTGCTCTTCTTGCGAGCGTTCCAAGTCATTGTAGGGATCAAACTCCAAACAGAGAAAATTAAGCTTTTTATTGACCAAATCCAGCTCTTTGCGGCCATATTTCGAAATACGAGCTTTGAACTTTTCCAGCAGTTCTAGGCCGGCTAAATCTTCATTATTCTCGCGGGAAAGCGTCCTTTTATCCATGCCCTTTTTTTCCACAAGGCGCGGCCCAGTGTCAAGCGGATTGGCAAGGGTATTGCTAATTTACAGGTCATGATGATCGCCTTTTTCCTTTCAAGCCTGCTTATTTCCCTGCTGGCCAAATATTTACTGGATCTAAACGGCAAAAATTTGGCCTTAACCGCCCTCTTTAAGCGAGAGCGGGTGGAAAATGGACAACAGCTATACAGAGAACTCCTGGGGTTAAATAGATTTTATCTAGCAAATGGTAAGAAACTTGAACTGACGGAGTATAAGTTTTTTACTGAAATATTGGATGAATTGCTGATTTTCTACCGCAAAGGGGGGGCGAATATCCTGGAGCACATTAAAGAAATCCGTAAAAACTTAATCCTTGATTTAAAACAAGAAAAAAAATTGGCGGCTTTTGCCCGGGCCAGCCGAGTGGAAATGGCGCTTATTTCCGGGCTCAGCCTGTGTTTTGCCCTGTTTGCCAATCTTTTTGCGCAAGTGTCCATTGAGGCGTCTGCTTTAACTTTGGTCTTTGCTTGGCAGCTATTAGGAGTCTGCGTCTTTGTTCTTTTCCAAAAACATGGCCGCTCCCGGATGTTTAAGCCTTTTTTCGCTTATTTAAAGCGGGCCAGTTTGTTGGATGTCTTGATTAAAACAAATCAACCGGTCAACTTAATCGCAAAAAAGATGAATTTGGCCACCTTGCCGCCGGACCCCGTCATGTTTCATTTAAAGGAAAGAATTGAGGTTATTTTGAGTCAAATTCAGAGCGCCGGCGTTTATGATGAAGAACAGTCCCGGGAGCTGGGACAGGAATGTTGGTTTTGTTATGAACAAAAACTGGAGCTTTATCAGCAAACAATGAAAAGGCTTAAACTCCTGGTGATTTCACTTTTCTTCCTGGGCGGATATTTATACCTATTTTACGCGCTTATCCTTTCGTTGCGGCTTTAGTTTGAGCGGATTCGCCGGAGTTTTCATTAAGCTTCTGGACGGTTGAGCGTGAATTTGCTTAAATAGGCCCATAACTTGAAGAGGAAAAAACCATGAGCGAAAAAATTATTTTTTCAATGTCGCGAGTCAGTAAAACTTATCCCGGACGTAAAACGGTTATTAAAGACATATCCCTTTCTTTTTACTTTGGGGCAAAGATAGGCGTTTTGGGCTCCAACGGCGCCGGCAAGTCGACGCTTTTAAGAATTATCGCGGGCGTGGACAAAGAGTTTGACGGAGAAGTCAATTTGTCCAAAGGCATAAGCGTGGGATATCTGGAACAGGAGCCAAAGTTGAACCCGGAAACGACTGTGAAAGAAGTCGTGGAAGAAGGTTGCGCTGAATTGGTAAAAATTCGAGACGATTACGAGGCGATCAACGCCAAGTTTGCCGATCCAGATTTGGATCCGGATGAAATGAATAAATTATTGGAAGACCAGGCCAAGTTGCAAGATCAAATGGATGCCCACAATATATGGGACTTGGATTCCAAGTTGGAATTGGCGATGGACGCCTTGCGCTGCCCTCCGTCCGAGCAAAATTGCGGCGTTTTATCCGGCGGTGAAAAAAGACGGGTCGCTCTTTGTCGCTTGCTATTGCAAGAGCCAGACGTTCTTCTTTTGGACGAGCCGACCAACCACTTGGACGCTGAAACTGTTTATTGGTTGGAACGACATCTACAGGCCTATAAAGGCACAGTTATCGCCATTACCCACGACCGTTACTTTTTAGACAATGTCGCCG
>JBBDND010000078.1:0-5906 GCA_040877865.1 Bacteriovoracaceae bacterium
TTTTGAGTAAACAAGGCGTTGTACAAAGCTCTGGCGGGATTGGCGACATTGGTTCTCTTAATGGTCTCGTCCAAGTCGCTAATAATGGCGATTTGCGCCGAGGCGGTGGAAAAGCCGATAAAAAGCGACAATAGAAATGAAAAAAACGTTATTTTTTTTGCCATATGTGTTCTCCCAAACCTTTGCGAAAGGCATTAAGGCGTTGCTTATCATGCCAAAAATTTTTTGTCGCGTTGGTGAGAAGAACATGCCCCAATTTTTTCACGGGATCTATCCATATTGAGGTTCCAGTAAAGCCCAAGTGACCGAAAGTCCGTGAGCCGCAGCCATTGCCGGCCAGGGTGTTGTTTGGATCGGCCACAGTGTCCCAGCCAAAAACAAACCTTTCATGGGGCCTGGACAAGGCGTTTTCCATCTGAGCAACCAGGTTAAACTTTTGCTCAAAATTCAACAAGGTCCGGCACACCCCTGAGACGGTTCCAAAAAGCCCGGCGTGCGGGACATAATCGTCTATATTATAGGCGTTTGGATCGTGAACCTTTGCCCGGTTGGGTTTCCCCCGCGCGTAACCGTACTGAATTGTCCTGTGTTCGTCTTGCAGATCTTTCCAAAAAAGGACTTCTTTGTCCCAGGTCATTTGCGCCACTTCATGCAGACTTGGACCTTTTTTTTCGTTGAATTCAAGCATAAATCGCAACGCGGAATAATCCGAGTACAGCGTTTGGCTCTCTTTGATTGGAAAGCTTTTAATGATCTCTTTCCAGCCGCGCTTGGGCAACAGGCCCCAAGCGGGCAATCCCCCCCGATGATTTAACAAGAGCTCGCCTTCGGGACCAAGTCTTTCGGGCTCTGAAAAAAAGGCCAAGGAATTGGTCAAAGGTTTTGAAAGACTGGCGAGATCAAAATAAATTTTTTCGCCGGATTCAAAAATCAAAGGAGGACTTTTTTCAAGTTGAAAGCAAGTGAATGAGTTGTCTTCAAAGCGCAAAACTCCCAGCGCCAAAGCGTCAAATTTTTGCGTTTGTAGAAAATCAATGCAATATTTTTTTAAAGCGTCCATCACCATTAGCCTAGCTAAAGCGTTTAGCTATTGCAAAAATCAAGGGTTCTCTTAGTGATGTCGCCAATAAGCAGATCAAAGTCTTTTTGCCTTTTTGTGCTGATCTCTCGCGCTTCCTTGGGACAGTGGGCGTAACCGGGAAAGACTTTGTGAAATTTCTCCTCGTTAAAGACGGCCTTTCCAATTTTAAAAACTTTTTCTTTTCCAAGCCTGCCTCTATTGTACTCGTTGACGGCGACATCAAAAGCGGTGTGAAAAGGCTCCACAGTCCAGGACGGCTTCTTCTCGTTTTTGACAACATGAATGTAAATTTCCAAAATTTTGCCGGGAAAGTCTTTTTTTATTGCGGCGTAAACGTCTTGATCAACCCCCGCGTCGTCTCCCATCAAAATAAATTGTTGCTCTTTTGAGTTTTCAATAATTCTTTTAATGGTCTCGTATTTATAAGAGAAATTGGAGTTGTGGCGAAAAGGCGCCCTGGTGTAAATCTCTTTTGGTTTAAGTTTGTAAGCGGCCGCCAATTTGTCCACATTGAAACGCATAAAGTCATAGCTGCCGGAAACGAGGTATAAATCATCCACGTACTCGTCCATTTCCTTAAGCAAAAAGTCCATGCCGCCAAACATCTTGTGGGACAAAAAAGAATGATAGAAGCCTCTGAAGTTTTCGCCTCTTGTCCTTTTAACCGTTTCATTAATGTCCGTGATCACTGAGACGCCGGCGAATACATTGGAAACCGACATGTAAATAAGAGCTATAAGCAATAACAACTTCTTTACCATAATCCGCCTTTTGGTAAATTCTTTGTAAAATTTTATTTACAAATCTAAGCTCATTTTTACTGCAAATCATCAAGATTTTCTAGAACTTTATGCAAGAGCGAAACGTTATTTTAGCTTGATTTAATTTATCAAAAGCCGAGCCAAAATAACGTTATTGTTCGCTTTTATTCATGAGCGCTTTACCGCGGCTTGCGCGGCGGCCAAGCGCGCGATGGGCACTCTAAATGGCGAGCAACTCACATAATCAAGTCCGGCCCGATGACAAAAATCAATGGAGCTGGGCTCCCCGCCGTGCTCCCCGCAAATGCCGCAATGGATGTCTGATTTGACCGCTTTTGCCGCTTTTACCGCGTGGTTAATTAAAAATCCCACGCCTTTTTGATCCAAACTGACAAAAGGATCTTTTTCAAAAAGATTTCTGGATTGGTACATGGGCAAAAATTTTCCCGCGTCGTCCCGAGACAACCCGTAAGTGGTTTGAGTCAGGTCGTTTGTCCCAAAGGAGAAAAAGTCCGCCTCTTCGGCTATTTCCCCCGCGGTTATGCAAGCTCGCGGCAACTCGATCATGGTGCCCAATTTGTATTTGACCTCTTTGCCCTTCTCTTTAAAAACTTCTTCAATCACTTCCACCGATTCTTGCCGGAGGACCTTTAACTCTTTTTTATCGGCGACCAGAGGAATCATGATCTCGGGCAAGACTTCATATCCTTGCTCTGAAACATTTATGGCGGCTTCCATTATGGCGCGGACTTGCATTTTATAAATTTCCGGATAAGTGATTCCCAGGCGGCAGCCCCTGTGTCCGAGCATGGGGTTAAACTCGTGCAGATTTTCTTTGCGTTGCCTAATCACTTTAAGCTCAACATTTAAAATTTGAGCAAGCTCTTGCATCTCGCTTTCTTTGTTGGGAAGAAACTCGTGCAAGGGAGGATCAAGCAGCCTTATATTAACGGGTTTTGCCGCCATGGCGGTGAAAATCCCCTCAAAGTCTTCGCGCTGATACGGCAATAATTTATCCAGAGCTTTTTTTCTTTCCTTTTTGGATTGGGAAAAAATCATCTCTCTCACCGCTAAAATCCTCTCGGGAGCGAAGAACATGTGTTCCGTTCGGCAAAGACCTATGCCTTCGGCTCCAAATTCAATGGCGGCTTTGGAGTCTTCCGGGTTGTCCGCGTTGGTTCTGACCTTTAATGTTCGGTGAGCGTCGGCCCACTTCATAAACGCGGCGAAGTCGTCAGAAATTTCCGCCTCTATGGTGGGAACGACTCCTTCAAAGACTTCTCCCGTGGAGCCGTCAAAAGTTATATAATCCCCTTCTTTAAATTCCTTGCCGCCTACCCGCAAGCGTTTGTCCCTTTCGGAAATTTCCAAAGCGGAACATCCGGCCACGCAAGGTTTTCCCATGCCCCTTGCCACCACCGCGGCGTGGGAAGTCATGCCTCCTCGCGCCGTCAAAATGCCCTCGGCCGCGTGCATGCCGCCGATGTCCTCGGGAGATGTTTCTTGTCTCACCAGAATAATTTTTTTGCCAGCCTCGGCCCAAGTCGCCGCCTCGTCGGAATCAAAAACAATTTGGCCGGAAGCCGCTCCGGGAGAAGCGGGAAGACCTTGCGCCAGTCTGACTTTTTCGGCTTTGGGATCAAGCCTTGGATGCAAAAGCTTGTCCAAATCTTCCGGGGCGATTCTTAGCAAGGCCTCTTTTTCCGAGATCAAGTTTTCTTCCACCAAATCCACCGCGATTTTAAGCGCGGAGCGAATGGTCCTTTTGCCGTTGCGGGTTTGCAAGATATACAGCTTCTTGTCCTCGATGGTAAACTCGATGTCTTGCATGTCTTTATAATGGTTTTCCAAAGTTTTATAAATTTCCACAAGCTCAGCGTAGGCCTTCGGCATAAGCTCGTTTAGCGTGGGCAAATTTCGATTGGATTCGTTCTTGCTGGTCTCGTTGATGGGAGCCGGCGTGCGTATGCCTGCCACCACGTCCTCTCCCTGGGCGTTCACTAAAAACTCTCCAAAGAAGGTTTTCACTCCGGTTGAGGGATCTCGGGTGAAACAAACTCCCGTGGCGGAATCATCTCCGGTGTTGCCAAAGACCATGGACTGAACGCTTACCGCCGTCCCCCAGTCGTGGGGAAGGCCGTGCATTTCCCTGTACTTGAGCGCTCTCGCGTTATTCCACGATCCAAAGACGGCTCCGATGGCGGTCCACAACTGCTCCATGGGATCTTGGGGAAAGCTCTGGCCGTACTCTTCTTTTAAAACTTGTTTGTAGACATCGACCAACTCTTCCAAATCCTCTTCGTCCAACTCAATGTCTTCTTTGTATCCCCTGGCCTCTTTTAAATCCTCTAGCTGTTGTTCCAAAATGGAAGTGTTCAACCCAAGCGCCACATTGGAAAACATTTGTATAAATCTGCGATAGGAGTCCCAGGCAAAGCGGGGATTTCCGGTCTTTTGGGCCATTCCCAAAACTGTCTGATCGTTCATGCCCAAGTTCAAAACCGTGTCCATCATGCCGGGCATGGACACTCTGGCTCCCGATCTAACGGAAAAAAGCAAAGGGTTGTTCTTTTCGCCAAATTTTTTGCCGGTGATTCTTTCTACTTCTTTTAAGGCGGCCTGCGCCTCTTCTTTTATCTCATTGGAAATTTTTTTGTCTTTTTTATAATAATCCAGGCAGGCCTCGGTGGTGACGGTAAAGCCTGGAGGAACCGACAGCTTCAAATTGCACATCTCGGCCAGGTTGGCGCCCTTGCCTCCGAGCAGGTCTTTTTGATTGCGATTTCCGTCAGTTTTTTCGGCGCTAAAAGAATAAATCCACTTAGACATTTCCCCATCCTTTGACTTTGTTTGGGTCCAATATTATCAGTTGGAAAGATCTTTTAACATTGGCGGCGCGGCAAAACGCGTTAAAAACCAAACCTGTCGCGAACGTAGGCGCTTATCTTGGAAATTTCAATCCTGTCCTGCTTCATGGAATCTCGGTCTCTGACAGTGACGGCATTGTCCTCCAAAGAGTCAAAATCCACAGTCACACAAAGAGGAGTGCCTATCTCATCTTGGCGCCGGTATCTTTTGCCAATCGAGCCGGAGACGTCGTATTCGCATTTGTAGTTTTTTTGCAGCTCGCTCAAAATTCCCTTGGCCGCTTTTTCAAGCTCGGGCTTTTTCATAAGCGGCGTGACCGCCACCTTGATGGGGGCCATGCGGGGATTGAAGCGCAGAACGGTTCTTTCCTCTTTGGTTCCCTCGTTTTCCAGCCGGTAGGCGTCGCAAAGAAGCGCCAACACATGGCGATCGCAGCCCACACTTGTTTCCACCACGTAAGGAAGATATTTTTTATTGCCGTCGGCCTGGTCCACATAATATAAATTCTTGCCGGAAAGGTCTTGATGCTGTTTTAAATCAAAATCGGTGCGGGAATGAATTCCTTCCATTTCATCCCAGCCGATGGGGAACTTGTATTCCACGTCCAAAGCCGCGTCGGCGTAATGGGCCAATTCGTCCGGGCCGTGGGGGTGAAAGCGCAAGTTTTCTTTGCGAATGCCGTTGTCCAGATGCCACTGGAATCGAGTTTCTTTCCACTCTTCCATAAATTTCATCTGCTCGCCGGGTTTTACAAAGTATTGCATTTCCATTTGTTCAAACTCGCGGGTCCTAAATATAAAATTTCCGGGAGTGATTTCATTTCTAAAAGCTTTGCCGATCTGGGCGATGCCAAAAGGAAGTTTTTTGCGCATGGTGGATTGCACGTTCAGCCAGTTTACAAAAATGCCTTGAGCGGTTTCCGGACGCAAATACACTTCGGCGCCGGAACCTTTAACCGGCCCCATATGGGTTTCAAACATCAAATTAAATTCCCTTGGCTCGGTAAAAGAATCCTTGGCCCCGCAACCCGGGCAAGGAGCTTCCAACTCAATTTTATCCGCCCGAAAACGGGCCTTGCATTCTTTGCAGTCCACCAAAGGATCGGTGAAATTGTCGATATGCCCCGAAGCTTTCCAAACTTGCGGCGACATCAAAATGGCGGCGTCAAGGCCTTCCACATCGTCTCGATAAGTCAT
>JBBDND010000079.1:0-1151 GCA_040877865.1 Bacteriovoracaceae bacterium
CCTCCCCTACAACGTCAGCAGCCAGCTTTTTATTCAATTTTTGCAAGTCCCGCAAATTTCCAATATGACGCTGATGTATCAAAAAGAAGTGGGTGAAAAGACCTACATGAGACAGAACGCTAAAAATCAAAGCAACAGTCTGCTTTCTCTCTCCCGCGTCTACACGCAATCAAAACTTGTCGCCAAGGTCCATCCTGGAGCTTTTCACCCGCCCCCAAAAGTGGAGTCGGTGGTTGTCAGCTATTGGCGCAAAAGCGATCCCGCGGTAAAACTTGAAGAGTTTCAAGAACTTGAGCGCTTTTTAAGAGGGCTATTCTCCTTTAAAAGAAAGCAGCTGGGCTCCGTTCTCAAATCCTTTTCTCAAGGCAAGAAGTTGGCCCAAAGTCTTCAACAAACGGGTTTTAATCTGCAAGTCCGGGCGGAAAGTCTTAGCTTAGACGAAATTCTCGAAGCTTATAAAGTGTTCAAACAACTTGTCTAATGCTTAAACTTTTTGAACAATGCCCGCTATGTCGTTTTCCTTTTTAGTTGTCTTCTTTTTATGCTCATTTGAGGCGATCTCGTCCGTGGGAGAATTTTTTGGATCAAGTCCCAAATCACTGGCCTTGGCCGGGCAGTCCACCTACACCGACGCTTCCGCAAACTATTACGGAGCCGCCACTTTGGCCTATGAGAAAAAAGTTTCTTATTCGTTGAGCCTCTCTCGAATCGATATGAACTTTTTGCCAATAAAAGACGTCTTAGTCGCAAGTCCGGTCAATTCCAATCAAAGCGACACCTATGGAAAAGTGGACACTGATTACCCTCCCCAAGAAATTTTAAGCGTCCACGCTCTTTTTCCTTTATTTAAGTTTAACAACTCAAAGCTTGGGGCCAGTTTTTTCACCCCGGTTCAAAAACATTTTGAAATAAACACCGGAGACGCTTACCGGCCTGAATATTCCATGTATCGATCCCGCTTTTTGAGAACATCCTTTTTCCTTAATTATATTCAGCCTCTAAGCGATCAAACTTCTTTTGCTATTGGAATTATGACCGGAATCAAAAGCGAGGGAGAAACTTATGTTGTGGCCAATGACACGGGGGCTGACAATCCAAGCTCTGGGAAAATGGGCTTTAACGCCTCTCCAATTTTAAGCGGCCTCTTCTCC